>JAFMBQ010000340.1 GCA_017858365.1 Algoriphagus sp.
TGGAGGGGAATTTCATGAATGACACATTGGTGTCATTCGCTTTTTTTGACCCAACCGACATTTCTCTAAAAGGACTTGTGATTAATGAGATTATGCCTGCACCGAAAGCAGATTTGGACCTTCCCAATGTGGAGTATGTGGAGCTTTTTAATGCAAGTGATCAAGATTTAAGATTGGATGATTTATTCATGACCAATTCAAGAACTTCCACCTCTCTTCCAACAGCTTGGCTCGCATCAGGCGAGTATTTAATTCTGACTCCAGAAAATCAAGCATTATCATTGGCTGGTTATGGAAAGGTGTTGCCGCTAAAAAACTGGCCGACGCTACTCAATTCTGGGGATGTAATTACCCTATCAAAACAGGATGGAAAAGTAGTGGATCAGCTAAGCTATGTGACTGCAAGCTGGAAAGGTTCTGAATTTGCAAATGGAGGTTATAGTCTGGAAGTCGTAAACCCATTTTACTCCTGTGATCAATCTATATTACTTCAAGCTTCCAAGGATCCCTTGCGAGGAACTCCCGGAAAGCAGAATTCTGTTTTCTCTTTGGAGGAGGATTTAGAAAAACCCGCCATTATCCGTTCATTTTTCAAAGATGAGTCGAGCATCATTTTAGACTTTTCAAAAGCTATTTTCCCTAGTTTGAATGAAAAGAACTTTTCCATAGAACCTGAGCTGCCAATTGCTGGAGTTATTTTTGAAAAGGCGAATCGAATTCTCATTCGCTTGAACTCTCCAGCCCAGGCCAATAGTATTTATAAACTGGATTTTATGGATCTTTTGGATTGTAGTGGGAATAGCCTTGACCAGAATAAAACCATCGAATTGGTTTTGCCCCTTCCTGCTAAAATTGGGAGCCTGATTATCAATGAGGTGCTTTTCAATCCAAAGACTGGTTTCCCCAAATTTGTTGAGATTCAAAACACAACTACTGCTACGCTTGAATTCAGCTCTTGGCAATTGGCAAACCTGGATGATACTGGAAATCCGGCTCAAGTGAAAGTGCTGGGAGAAGAAAATCTTCAAATTCCTCCAAAAGGCTTTGCTGTTTTCACTACAAATTCATCTTTGCTGCTATCCGCTTATCCTGATTCTGATGCTACCACATTTTATCAGTTAAGCTCACTTCCAAGTTATACCATAACCGGAGGAGATGTTGTTTTGCTTGATGGGAATAGTCAGGTTTCAGAGGTTTTTTCATATTCTGAGGACTTGCACCATCCACTTCTTCGAGATCCAAAAGGAGTTTCTTTGGAACGAATTTCCAGTTCGACGCCCGTCAATACACGATCAAATTGGCACTCTGCTTCAGGAATAGCTGGCTACGCAACACCAGGAAGAAAGAATTCCCAATTCATTTCGGCAGAGTATGATGGGGATATTATTCAAATTGAGCCGGAGGTTTTTGATCCTGAGGGAAGTGCAGGAAATACGTTCACCAGTATTAAATATGAGCTGGAACAGGCCGGCTGGATTGGGAGTTTACGAATTTATTCTATTTCTGGGCAACTAATTCAATCCTTAGCACAGAATGAGATTTTGGGAACCAAAGGGTTATTCACTTGGACAGGTACTGATTCTTCAGGAAAAATTGTGAGACCTGGATACTATATCTTACTAGTAGAGCTATTTGATCTTTCGGGGAACTTGAAATCGATTAAAAAGACCCTCATCGTGGCGACAAGATTTTGATTTTATTTAATTGGGTAAAAACATATTGATTTTTTTCAGTAATTTAAAAGAGCTTAAACTACCCAAAATCATGGAAAAAGACCTAATTAACTCATCCCTGCATGCTTTATGCATCCAAAATGCTAAATCAATCACTGAAGCGGCGCAGTACCTTAAAATGAAATACCGCTTGGATATAGAGGAAATCGTCTTGAAGAAGCGTTTAAATAATATTATTTCTGAGGAAAAAGCTGTAGCCTAATACAAGATTGATTATGATTGGCAGTTTTCTATTCCCCAAGTACTCGTCAGTCCCCAAAATCTACTGAAAGGTTTTAAAAACGGGAATTTCATTTATTAATCTAATTGAAGTTATTTTTTTTTGGAAATTCATTCTCTAAATGTACTTTAGAGGAATATATAAGAAGGGTAGAGTTGCCCAAATTTTTACTTTTAATCTGTCAGCTATGAGTCAAGGAGAAAAGACCGCTTATTCCCCAGAGGAATTGAAAGAATTCGAAGATTTAATTTTGGCTAAACTTGCAAGTGCAAAAGAAGAGCTGACTTCCTTAAAGGAATCCTTAAGCAAGAAAAATGATAGTGGGACTGATTTTACAGCCTCTACCTCTAAATCATTAGAAGATGGTGCTGATACCTTAGAACGAGAAAGTCAAAACCAGTTAGCTGCGCGTCAACAGAAGTTCATTATCAGTTTGGAAAATGCCTTGATCCGAATCAAAAATGGTACATATGGAGTATGTGTGGATACTGGCAAATTGATCTCAAAAGAGCGATTGAGAGCTGTTCCTCATACGATGCACTCAATTGAGGCAAAGTTGGCAAAACAATAAATCTTGGATTTCCTTCATCGGCATATTGAAGCATTGATTTTCTGTGCACCTACTCCTTTGCCTATTACAGAAATCGTAAAATGTCTCAATGAGATGTTTGAAGCAGAGTTACCTGAGGATCAAGTTTTGACTGCAATTACGGAGCTTAGGATCAAATACCAATCAGAGGATTTTTCGTTTCAAATCGAATTTTTGGGAGGTGGTTTTCAATTTTTAACCAAACCTGCCTATCAAACTTCAATTAGTATTCTTCTCAAACAACAATCACAAAAGAGGCTCTCCATGGCACAATTGGAGACCCTATCTATTATTGCCTATAAGCAGCCGATTACCAAAGGAGAAATTGAGCAAATCAGAGGAGTAAATAGTGATTATTCGGTGCAAAAACTTCTAGAGAAAGAACTTGTAGAAATTACAGGTAAATCAGAAGGAGTTGGAAGACCATTGATTTATGGTACTTCAGAGAAATTCATGGAATATTTCGGGATTAATTCTGTTACTGATTTGCCTCAACCAAAGGATTTTTCAAATCCTGATAATCAGATTGGGGAACAAAAAGATTGATTATTCAGGTAATTCTACTTTGGCAAGTTGAGCGATTAGGAATTTCCTCCCGGATTTAATCTCCAGACACAGCACTCTTGTTCTTCGAGTTTCCCCTTTTTCAAATTCCCTTCCGGCTAAGAGAAATTTATTCCCAGGTTTGAGATCTGAAAGAAACATAGATTTTTCCTCCTGCTTATTCAGATCGTACTTGCTCATTTCTTTCATTAAAAACAGATCTCCCGCCGAACTTGCTTTCGGGTTTTTCATGTGCTTTCTCAAGGGGATTAAAAGATCGATCGGAAATATGGATTCTATTAGAATTGGACTCATCAGCTCCGAAAAAGTTTTTTTCCATTCTATTCCATGAGGAGAGACATTAAATCCAAACTTTTTAAACGCATGAAGATGCGCGATCTCATGAATGAGCGTGAGAAGGAATTGGTAGGGGTTGAGATCAGAATTGATGGTAATGGTTTGAATTTCCCGATCTCTTCGATATCGAAAATCTCCCAATTTTGATTTTCTGCTCCTGGTAATTTGAAATTGGAAGGGTTCCGTTTTCCAAAGTTGTATACAATGGTGGGTAGCCGGAAGTGGAAGGTGGTTTTTAAAAATCTGGGTGAGATTTTCTAGGCTGTTCATTGCTAAAAATATCAAAAAAAAAGAGTTCCGAGATTTCGGAACTCAATTTTTTTAGAAGTGAGAGTTAATTACTTAACTTCTTCAACTACAACAGCAGCAGAATCAGCAGTCTCTTCAACTACTTCGATTGTCTCTTCAACAACTTCAGTCGACTCCATAGTCTCAGTTGTCTCTTCAGTTACTTCTTTGTTACCGCAAGATGCTGTAGCCATAAGACCAGCGATTGCGAAAATTGCAAATAATTTTTTCATTTTTTGTGGTTTTCTTAATTACGATCCAAAGGTATCATTACTTTTCGAAATAAAACAAGTACCATTTAAATATTTTTTATTTACTCTTATAAATGATTTTTACCGGAACTCCCTCGAAATCAAAGTTTTCACGTAGCCTATTTTCAAGGTATCTCGTGTACGGAGACTTGATGTATTGAGGAAGGTTGCAGAAGAACGCAAAAACAGGGTTTTTGGTTGGAAGTTGGGTAACATATTTGATTTTAATGTACTTTCCTTTCCATGCTGGAGGTGGATATTTCTCGATCTCAGGGAGCATCACATCATTCAATTTTGAGGTGGTTACACGTCGAGTTTTATTTTCATAAACTTTTACAGCCAGCTCAATTGCCTGCATGATCCGCTGTTTTTCGATAACGGAGGTGAAAATGATCGGAATCCATTTGTTTTCTCCCAACCGTTCAGTCATGTCGTCTTTGATAGTCCCCATGGTCTTGTGGTCTTTTTCTATCAAGTCCCATTTATTGACCATGATCATCACTCCTTTATTATTTTTAATCGCAAGTGCGATCAAATTAATATCCTGAGCTTCTAGACCTCTTGTCGCATCCACCATGACGATGACTACATCAGACTCTTCGAGAGTCCGAAGTGAACGCATCACTGAATAAAATTCCACATCCTCGGTTACCTTAGACTTCTTACGAATACCTGCAGTATCGGTGATGATAAAATCTTTGCCATAAAGTTTATACCTAGTGTGGATGGCATCTCTTGTGGTTCCTGCCTCATCAGTTACGATTGATCTTTCTTTTCCCAATAGGGCATTCAGGAATGATGATTTTCCAACGTTAGGTCTTCCAAGGATAGATATTTTAGGAGTATCTGCATCTGGATCATCGTCCCCTTCCTCTTCGAATTGCTTAATGACCTCATCTAGTAATTCGCCTGTACCACTTCCACTTGCAGATGCGACCGGGAAAACTTCAAAATCACTCACGCCTAATGAATAAAATTCGTTGGCCATGAAGATTTTCTCTTGATTGTCTGCCTTGTTGGCAACGATGAAAACCGGCTTTTTGGTAGCTCT
>JAFMBQ010000341.1 GCA_017858365.1 Algoriphagus sp.
CTTACATTAAAAGAGTTAAGAACTTATGCAATGGAAGTCGGAGAGCCTAAACAGATCAGTGGAAAACAAGAATACTTTGAAAATCTTTTAAATCGTTACATTTAAATTAGAGAGACCTTCGGGTCTCTTTTTTAGCTCCCTAAATATGAAAAAGCTCCTAGTCCTCGGTTTCGTTTCGATCTTATTTTCTTGTGATTCTGATAAGTTTGATTCGGAAGTGGTCTTACCCACCTTATTTACTCCTGGTATGGTGGTACAGCGAGATGTAGCTATTTCTGTTTGGGGAAAAGGGATTCCAGGTGAAAATGTTCGAGCTAGTCTAGCAGGATCGGTTGGAAGTGCAAGTGTTGAATCAGACAGCTCCTGGATTATCAAATTACCTAAATCCGAAGCAGGAGGGCCTTTTGTACTTCAAGTGAATGAGCAGCTAGTTGAAGATGTTTATATCGGTGATGTCTGGCTAGCAGGCGGACAATCCAATATGGAGTGGTCACTGCAAGCTGACGTAATCGGGGCAGAGCAGGAGTTTGCGGAAGGCGGGAATCCAATGATTCGGTTTTTCAAGGTCCCAAAAAAGTACAGTGCTATTCCTCAGAATACGTTAGATGGTGGGCTTTGGAAAGTAGCCAATAAGGAGAATTTACCGGAATTTTCCGCTATAGCCTGGTTCTTTGCGAAGCGAAATAATTTAGAGAAGAAGATTGCTGTAGGTATCATCGAATCCAACTGGGGAGGTTCTCCTGCAGAGGGTTGGACGGATGTTGAGATTTTGGCAAAAAAGGAGAAGTCCTACCAGGCTGAGGCTAAAGATATACTGGCGAACAGGGAAAAATGGGAAAAAGAGAATCTCTCCAATGAAAAGAATCGAGAGTTTAGAGATTTAATGGTCGCCAAACCGGATAGCATCACTGCTCAACAAGTTTCTTCCTTAGGCTATAATGATAGCCGATGGAGCTCGATAAATTTGCCCTCAGGAAATCCCATGCAGGATATTGCTTGGTTGCGAAAAAAATTCAGACTCAGCACTACTGATGAGGTGACTCTTCACATTCCTGATATCGATCAAATGGCCTTTATATATTTAAATGGAGAGCAAATCTATTACAAGGATTGGGGCAATAGCATGAGTGATCTTCTCCTTCCTAAAGAGCTTTTGCTCTCTGGGCCTAATGCTTTGACTTTTAGAATAGTAAACACTTGGAATAATCAACCTTCCTTGGGAAAAAAAGGCGAAATGTATTTGCTTCAAAATGGAAAGAAAATATCCCTAGAAGGAAATTGGAATTATTCCAATTCGATCGAAGAACCTCAACTTCCAAAAGTGAATTTTTATGCTTTCAAGCCTGGAATGATGTATAATTCAATGATCCTTCCATTAGTTAAATACCCTATCAAAGGAGTGATTTGGTATCAGGGAGAAAGTAATGCAGGCCGTCACGAGGAATATAAAGACCTCTTTTCTACAATGATCACCAATTGGAGAAATGTGTGGAAAATTGGAGATTTCCCGTTTCTATTTGTACAGCTTGCAAATTTCATGGAGCGTAAAGAAGTGCAGCCTGAGAGTAATTGGGCATTTTTGAGAGAAGCTCAGACTAAGACACTCGAACTTCCAAATACTGGAATGGCGGTAATCATCGAACTAGGTGAGGCTGCAGATATACATCCAAAAAATAAGAAAGACGTGGGTGAAAGACTTTGGCTTCAGGCTCGTAAAGTGGCTTATGGAGAAAAATTGATCGCTTCAGGTCCCAGATTTGAAAGTTTTAGCCGAGAAGGAAATAAACTGAAAATCAAATTTATTGCTACAGGGGATACGCTCAAAATTAACGGAGGTACTACCGTTCTCGGATTTATCTTGGGAGATTCAAAAGGAAATTTCTCGGTTGCTAAAGCAACATTGGTAGGAGATTCCACAGTCGAAATTGCTTTACCTGAAAACATGACTTCTGGAGAAATACGTTACGCTTGGGCGGATAATCCAGCAGTGAATTTGGTCAATAAAATTGATCTTCCGGCTGAACCTTTTCGGTTTAGCTTTGAATAAATAGAAATAATAGAAGTAAAAGGGTCAAGTAGAAAAACTTGACCCTTTTTTAGTTTTTAGGATTAGCCAAACTATTTTCTGCCTGAATAATTGAATTTACTTGATCCTGATATTCAGCTTTTGATGGGATTCCCACCGTATTCTCCAAAAAGTCAATTGTAGAAAACATCACACCTTCCCAGTCTTTGGAAGTTACTGAACTTGCGATTACGTGATCACCTGAATTAGGGAAGGCTTTCTTAAATTTTAAATTTGCAGGTGTACTCACTTGATCGAACATCTCAAGCATTTTTGGAACGGAGACTACTAAGTCTTGCACCGAATCATTTTTGTAATAATAACCTAGAAATAGGGGTTGTTTAATTTTTTGAAAAGTTGACTTATTCATCTCACTGTACATGAGGACAGCCAAACTTTCATAACCATTTACATGAATCTGATCCGACCAATAAGCAAGTTTTTCTCCTTCACGCTTCTGATTGAGAACCTTATTATCCATCATGGTCATTTCCATCAGTTTTTTACTCCATGGGGAGAAAAATGCACCTAGCTTTTCGCCATTATCTCTAATTGCCGGTGAATAAAGTGCCAAGGCTTTGATATCCGGCTGTTGACTAGCTAGTAAGATGCTCAAAGCACCTCCCATGGATGTTCCTATAATAATCACTTCATCACCAAGGCTTTTCCCAATTTGATAGGCTTCACCTGCCGCATTTGCCAAATCCTGAACGTTTAAGTATTCCATACCATTTGCACGGTTGATTCCATGTTCTGGAAGTCGGGTTACAAAAAGATTAGCTCCGAAGTGTTCCGCAAGAAAGCGGTGAACTGGATCCCCTTCCATTGGGCTGGCACTGAAGCCGTGGATGTAGACTATCGAATAGGGTGTTTTACTCTTATTTGCGCTATCTGCCCAGACAATGTATGCTTCATTACCTTGCTTTAATTCTTTTACAGTATCCTCTCTGTTAGCTATATATTTTGATAGTTCATTTAGTCGAGTTGGGACTGCAGGGAATTCAATGGTGAGTTCTTGAGTACTTACTTTAGGTCCCAGCATGTAGACAATGACTAAGATCATTGCCGTTGCAAAAAGGCCTAGAAATATTCTTTTGAGCATGATTAATTAATTAGCAAAGTGGGAGAGGTTGATTCTACGATTTTTTGAGTTCCGTTCTTAAAGAACACGATGGTCTTGGTTTTTAATTGAGTGTTAGAAGTCGGGGCTCTCTGTAAGGTCATTGAAATAATACTTGAGATTTTGGAGAAATCTCTAAACTCTGAAAGTCGAATATCATTTTGAACCTCAAATAAATAAGAAACATCTGTGCCTGTCTGAATTCCTTCATAGGGAGCAGCTAAAATAATAGCGATATTCGACACATTTCGGACGTCAAATAATGCAACGCAAGATAAGGCATAGGCATTTCCTGGAAAATTAAAGGTACTGTAAGATTGACTGATCTGTTCAATAGTAAGACTGAGGTTAAATCTGAAATTCTTAAAAATCACCTTATCTGCTTCTGTCGAGTACTTTTCGTTCTCATAGGGTTGATATAAAACCTCGAAATCTTTCAGATTAGATTTCAGGCCGACCTTAGAACATTCACCAAAAGGATTAGAATCAACATTTTCAATACAAGCATTTAAAACTAAAATGGCCATATAGGAAAAGGAGAGGAGCAAAGTGGCCTGAATATTCTTTCTTCCAAAGATCAATATTTTAGAGTCTTTCATGTGATTATAATTTGGTTTTTTAAAGGCCATATGGAATCTTCGCATGCATCATAATCATACCTTTGTGTGTCGATAAGGGTCATGCTTGATTTCATGATATCTACACTTTTAAAAATTAATAAAATCGATGAATCTATTCGAAACTTTGCACGTACTATTATCTTAAATATTCTTAAAATTACTATGAAAAACCTTTTCCCTACTATTATTCTTCTTCTTTTAAGCATTTCTGCTTTCGCTCAAATAGACCCATCTCCATTGCCTACAAAGGCTATCTACGTTGAGTTAGGAGGTGCGGGTCTGCCTTATAGTTTTAATTATGATTTCAGATTTGATCCTACAAAGCAAGAAGGATGGGGAATGCGAGTAGGTTTAGGTGGGTTTACAACTACTAATGAATCATTCTTTTCTGCACCTATTATGCTGAACCGATTATATGGAAAAGGAATTCACTTTTTTGAAGTGGGGATAGGAGCCACTTTTTTCGCCTATGATAATAATTACCAAGACTATTGTATTTCAGGGTATTATGATCAAAATACTGGGCAATATATCTGTCAGGAGTTTAATCGATCTTCCTATAGTTTTATCCTCGATGTGGATGGATCACCAAGTGTGATGGGCACCATGAACTTTGGCTATCGAAGAATTCCTATAGATGGTGGATTTACTTGGAAAGTCAATTTGAATCCGATTTTCAACAATAATGGATTCTGGCCCCTTTATGCAGGAGTTGGTTTTGGCTATGCATTTTAATCTACTGATATGAAATGTTTTTTTACGCTATTATTGTTAGTAAGCGTCTCATTTTTTGCTCAATCTCAAACTTACAAGGATGATTTTGTTCGTACTAAAAGTAGGGCGGTTTACTTGGAGGTGTTGGGGAATGGAATTAGCTATTCTTTTAACTATGATCAGCGATTCCAAAATAGGCTTGATGGCCTCGGATTTAAAGTGGGAGGATCTTACTTCGCAATAGCTGGTACCTCAGTTGCTACATTTCCTTTTGGATTGAATTACCTTTTGGGTAAAAATGGAAAGTATTTTGAAATGGGGCTTGGAGGTACTTATCTGTTGGCATCTGAAAGAAATACTTTATTCGGAAATGGAGGCGATCGTAATTATGAAAGAGGATTTAGCGGAAATATGATTTTCGGTTATCGTTCTGAACCTGTGAATGGCGGGTTTCTTTTTCGGGCCAGTATTACTCCCTTTTTTGGTTATGGCATATTTTGGCCACTCTTCG
>JAFMBQ010000342.1 GCA_017858365.1 Algoriphagus sp.
CTCATTGTGGTGTTGGAAGCGAGCATGTCCGTGCACCAAGACTGACTTTGATCGGAGAAGAACGAGAAAGAATTGAGAAGATCATTACAGTTGGCTTGGCTAAAAGGCCTAAATTGTAAATGGATGTGTGATTTTAGATGTGAGATATTAGATGTAGGCGCAAGAATAGATTCTAAAATAAAGAAGATAGAGTCAAGATTATAGCCCTTCTTAGGCTTCTATCATCAACCATCCGAAATTTAATTTTTGAATTTTAAAACTTTCCAATTCCATGAACCTAGATACTATTTTCATCGCTGCGCAAGAAGCGTTTCTAAGCTATAAAAACCTCTCTGGAGTTAAAAAGGCAGATTTTCTAGAGAAAATAGCCGAAACCTTAGAAGAAAACCGAAGTGCAATTGTACTAATGGCAGTACGAGAATCTAATCTTCCCGAAGGTAGAATCAACGGTGAATTAGGCCGAACTACTGGTCAAATTAAGCTATTTGCCAATTTACTACGTGAAGGAAGTTGGGTGGAAGCAACGGTAGATCCTGCCGACCCGAATCGCTCTCCTTTGCCGAAGGCGGATATTCGTAGAATGCTAACCCCACTGGGACCTGTTGTGGTTTTTGGTGCCAGCAATTTCCCCTTAGCATTCTCTACCGCAGGTGGCGATACCATTTCAGCTTTGGCCGCAGGTTGTCCAGTAGTTTATAAAGGGCATCCTGCCCATCCGGATACTTCCAAATTTGTAGGGGATTGTATTTCTCAGGCAGTTAAAAAATCTGGGCTTCCAGAAGGTGTATTCACGCATGTGGAAGGCGGTGTAAAAATGGGTCAGGATTTGGTCAAGCATCCTTTGGCGAAGGCGGTCGGTTTTACAGGTTCATTTGGGGCAGGAAAATCACTTTTCAATATCGCCGGTAACCGGGATCAGCCGATTCCAGTCTATGCGGAAATGGGCTCGGTCAATCCGATTTTTGCCTTTCCTCTCCGATTAAAGAATGAACTCGTACCACTTGCACAGAGCTTTGTGGGTTCTTTGACTTTAGGAGCAGGTCAATTCTGCACAAATCCAGGATTGATATTCATCCCTAGAACCTTAGCTGAACGATTTGGAAATGCCATATTGGAAGCGATTAAAGAAGTAGCGGCAGCACCGATGCTTCATGAGGGAATTGCCGAATCCTACTACAAATCTCTCAATGAACTTCAGCTTCGCTCTGAATTGGAGTGGGTGAAAGTGCCCGATGCAAAACACCTCATCAATGCCAGTCCAGCCTTGGCGGAAATCTCTGCTGCAGATTGGATGGAAGATGATTTCTTTCAGCAGGAAGTTTTTGGCTCTTTCGCGTTGATGGTGGTTTATGAAAATACCACAGAGCTGATGGCAGTTGCAGAAAAGCTACACGGACAATTGACGATTTCCCTTTGGGGAGATAACGATGAGTTCAGTGCTAACAAGGAATTCATCAATCTATTGGAAGAAAAGTGCGGGCGATTGCTATTTGGAGGCGTCCCTACAGGTGTGGAAGTGGGCTATGCGATGCAACACGGCGGGCCATTCCCAGCTACTACTGATTCAAGAAGTACTTCCGTGGGAGCCCATGCGATCAAGCGTTTTGCACGGCCTATTGCATTCCAAGATATGCCCCAAGATTTGCTTCCAGATGCGCTGAAAGACGGAAATCCACTTGGGATTATGCGTCAGGTGAATGGAAAGTTTGAGATATAGGATTTTAGATGTATGATTTTTGATGTCGTATTTAAGATTTTAGTGCGAATTTTAACCACTGCCTACTGCCTACTGAAAATTTAAAATGTCGAATACTGAATGATGAATAATAAAGTTTTTGAAGGTGGACGAAATACATTCTCTTGCATCGATGCCCATACCTGTGGGAATCCTGTTCGAGTAGTTTCTGGTGGTGTTCCTTTCCTTAAAGGAGATACTATGCTGGAGAAAAGGCAGTATTTCCTGGAAAATTACGATTGGATTCGCACCGGATTAATGTTCGAACCTCGGGGTCACGATATGATGTCGGGTTCAATGCTTTTTCCTCCGCATGATCCGGAAAATGATTTTGCCGTCTTATTTATTGAGACTTCCGGCTGCTTGCCCATGTGCGGTCACGGCACGATTGGCACAATTACCATTGCGATCGAAGAGGGCTTGATTCATCCAAAAACTCCCGGATTTCTAAGAATGGAAGCTCCAGCAGGTTTGGTTCTGATCGAATATAAGCAGGAAGGAAAAAAAGTCAAATCCGTCAAATTGACGAATGTAAAAAGCTTTTTGGCAGCGGAAAGTCTAGAAATCGAAACCGACGAACTCGGAATACTGAGCGTGGATGTGGCATACGGAGGCAATTTCTACTGCATCGTAGATCCTCAGGAAAACTTTCCTGGTTTGGAACATTACAAAGCTGAACAACTGGTATCAATGGCTCGAAATCTCAGGCAAAAAATGAATGACCGCTATGAATTTATCCATCCTGAACATGATCAGATACGTGGACTTTCCCATGTGCTTTGGACGGGGAAAACTTTGAACCCAAACAGTACTGCAAGAAATGCAGTGTTTTACGGAGAAAAAGCCATCGATCGGTCGCCTTGTGGCACAGGAACTTCTGCTCGTATGGCCCAATGGTTTGCCAAAGGCTGGTTAAAACCCGGCGATGAATTTATTCATGAGAGCTTTATCGGATCAAAATTCACTGGCAGAATCGAGGAAGTCACCGAAATTGCAGGGAAACCGGCAATCGTTCCAAGTATCGAAGGCTGGGCAAAAGTGTATGGTTATAATACCATCATTTTGGACGATGATGATCCGTATGTTCATGGATTTCAAGTGATTTAAAAAGATATTTGACTTAAGAATCGAGACACAACAGAATACAATTCTAAGTCTAGATACTACTTACTTGATACTCAAAAATGAAACAAACCCTTGTCATAGGCGGTGGAATCGTCGGACTCTTCTCAGCTTATTTTCTTCAAAAAGAAGGGATTGAAGTCACTATAATTGACCGCACAGACTTGAAAGACAATTGTTCTACTGGTAATGCCGGGATGATCGTACCTAGTCATATTATCCCATTAGCCGCACCTGGGATGATCAGCAAAGGTATCGGCTGGATGTTTTCTTCCAAAAGCCCATTTTACATTCATCCGCGATTGGATTATAAACTTGCACAGTGGTGTCTTCTGTTTTTCAAAGCGGCCAATGAAAAACAAGTCACCAAAGCGATTCCTTTTCTCAAAAACCTAAGCCTTCTGAGTAAAGCCTTATACCAAGAATTTAAAGTTGAGCATCCCGAATCTTCCATGGCTTTGGTAGAAAAGGGGCTGATGATGGCTTACCAGACTGATGCTGTTGAAAAAGAGGAAATTGAATTTGCCCATTTGGCTCGGAAATACGGTTTGGAAGCTGAAATACTCACTCCTGAAGACATCAAAAAAGTCGAACCAAATCTTGAACTGAAAGCTAGAGGCGCGGTTCTTTTCCCTGGGGATGCACATCTTGATCCCGGAGCTTTGTATGGTTTTTTGAAAAAATATTTAGAAGAAAAAGGAGTCAAGTTTCTATACAACACACAGGTTTTAGGCTTTGAGAAAAGAGGGTCTAAAGTGGAAGCTATTTTGACGGATCAGGGTAAAATCGAAGCTGAGAAAGTCTTGCTTTGTGGCGGTTCTTGGTCAGGCGAACTAGCTAAAATGTTGGATTTCTCCTTGCCAATGATGGGAGGGAAAGGCTACTCTTTTGTACAGGAAAATATGCCTGAAATTACGCAAGCAACGATTTTAACTGAAATGAAGGTGGCTGTTAGCCCCTATACAGAAACAGTCCGCTTTGGAGGAACGATGGAAATCGCGGGTACGAATCAATCGACCAACCTGAATCGTGTGAAAGGTATTTTCGAATCGATCAATCGATTTTATCCTGATTTTGAGGCAAAATTTCCAGCCGAAAATAAAATTTGGAAAGGGCTTCGCCCCTGCTCTCCAGATGGCTTACCCTACATCGGTTTTGCTCCGGGATATAGTAATGTATTGGTAGGAAGTGGCCACTCTATGATGGGAATTTCTTTAGCACCTGCAACTGGAAAAATTCTCGCCGAACTCCATCAGCAAAAAGATACTGCGATCGGGATACAGGGATTTGAAGTTGGGCGATTTGATTGAAGAGTGGGAAGGCAGGAAGTCGGGAAGTAAGGAGGTTGGAAGTAATTTTAGCTGATCAAAAAATTCAACCTCTAGAATAAATCACTTTAGGATTCGGTGGATTAGAGTGCTTCGCTATATCTTTTAAAATTATCTAAGATTGCCTGCCAACCTTGACTTTGGAGTTAAAGAGAGTTTTCTTGTTCCGGCTCGAAATTTTCATTAATTCGTACACCGTCCTCCACTTTCTCGAAATTTATAGATACAATTCTTCCATCGGCTAGTACATATTCGATCAGCTCTTCAGTTTCAATTTTTGAATATTTTCCTTCAAAGTCAAACCCAAAACTACCGCCTCTAGCCTCCATACGGTAGTTGAAACTCCCTCCCACTTTAAACTTATTTTTAACATAAGGGGTATGCCAATCCGAACTAGCATTATTCCATTTCTTGATATGGACAGGCCTGATCCATACTTTCCAGACAATTTCAATCGGGAGATTGACTAATATAGTAACAGTTATCGACGAACTAGTATGCATTAAAAATGAGTAAGATATAGAATAAAATTAGCTAATTTCTTGTGAATTCATCAGGAAAAAAATACTGTTTAAAATATGCTCTATCGTAAGGGAAACAGCCCCGATAGCCCTCGAAGTTCGAACCTGTGACCTACTTAGTGGAAAAAGCACAATGAGCTGAAAAAAGTAGACAGCATTTATAATACCCCTTATAGAAGCGAGAATAGCACCAATAGCCGCTTAGGGTCAACTTGAAAAAATTTAAAACAAAAAAAAGGATACCATTTCTAGTATCCTCTAATGTAGCGGGAACAGGACTCGAACCTGTGACCTTCGGGTTATGAGCCCGACGAGCTACCA
>JAFMBQ010000017.1 GCA_017858365.1 Algoriphagus sp.
ATTTTGAGCGTTTGAAAAGCTATAAATATATGCAATTAAAAGGACACCTCTATTACTTTTTAATTAAGCTATTTTTTCTTCAAGTATTATTTTTTTAAGCCTCCATTTCCCCTTCTATCTTTATTGGAGAGAACTATTTAGGTCGAATGTGCCTAGTAGTTCGATGGGAAAATATCACAAGCAAACCTTTCTCTAACGAAATAAATTAGATTTTAGTTGCACGTTTCTTCTTTGTTTTTATAGATTGCATAAAAAAAATTTATATTTTTCATATAAAAAATTTATAGTTCAATCTAATTGCAAGCAATCTTTAATTCTTTGATTAGTGCATAATTTTTGTAATTCCATTCATAAAGGAAGCAAAAGGGATTTTAATTTTTAATGAAAGTGAATTTCTCAACTGAGTACAGGTGGGGATAAATAAATTTTTTTACTCTTTCTCTAATTAACACATAAACCCCTATGCCTATGAAAAACTTTATTAATTCGAAGCTATTCACCTTGACACTAGTTTTTTGTCTTGGATTGAATAGCATAACACTAGCACAGACCCAGGAGGTGTCTGGTGTGGTGATTTCAGGAGAGGATAATTTGCCTTTACCTGGTGTGTCTATCCTAGTGAAAGGTACTATGACTGGTACTGTCACCGACATTGATGGTAAGTTTGCGCTCAATGTGAATGGTCCGGCTGATGTTTTAGTGTTTTCATTTATAGGCTTCACTCCTATGGAAGTGACAATTGGTTCTAAAACTACTTTTGATATCAACCTGTTACCTGACACAAAATCGCTAGAAGAAGTGATTGTAGTGGGTTATGGGGTGCAGAAAAAGGAGACTATTACAGGTGCTGTAGCAACTGTAAAAGGAAAGGAACTCGCCAAGTCCCCAGCAATGAACTTGTCTAACTCCATCGCTGGCCGTATGGCGGGTGTGGTAGCGGTAAACAGAAGTGGTGAGCCTGGCTATGACGGTTCCAGTATTCGTATTCGAGGTTCTAATACCCTCGGGGATAACAGCGCATTAGTTGTAATCGATGGTATTCCTGCAAGAGCGGGAGGATTGGAGCGATTGAATCCAAATGATATCGAAAGTATTTCTGTTTTAAAGGATGCTTCTGCTGCGATTTATGGATCAAGAGCGGCAAACGGTGTGATTCTAGTAACTACTAAAAGAGGAACGGCTGGTGCGCCGGAGCTGACTTTTCAAGTGAATCAAGGATTTGCTCAGCCGGCACTACTACCTGAGCTGTCAAATTCTGCTCAATATGCAAATGCACTCAATGATTTAGATATCTATGCGCTTCCTACTTCAGAATGGGCTGCAGCCAATGAAGCATATAAGCAGAATGGAGAATATACTAGACCAAATGGTCAAGTAAGATCTGCTCCATACTCACCTGATGAAATAGAACTTTACAAAAATGGCTCGGATCCTTGGAATTATCCAGATACAGACTGGTATGGCGAAACGTTGAAAAACTGGTCCCCGCAGAGTATGTACAATCTACAGCTAGTAGGCGGTAGTGAGAATGTGAAGTATTTGACTTCCATGGGCTATCAAAATCAGGATGGTTACTACAAGAATTCTGCAACAGGCTACAAGCAGTATGATTTTCGAATCAACTTAGATGCAAATGTGAATAAGTATGTAAAAGTAGGATTAGGTATTTTAGCCAGAGAAGAATCTAGAACCTTCCCTACTAGAGGTGCAAATGCAATCTTCCGTATGCAGATGAGAGGTAAGCCTAATCAGCCGGCCTATTGGCCAAATGGTAAGCCCGGTCCGGATATCGAAAACGGTGAGAACCCGGTTGTGATTACCACTGATCAGACTGGATATAGCACAGATAAAAGAGATTATATTCAGACTACAGGTACGCTTGAAATCAAAATACCTGGCGTGGAAGGTTTGAAATTTACTGGAACAGCTGCTATTGATAAATACATCCAAGCAACTAAAAACTGGCAGATTCCATGGACACTATATGAGAGAGGAAATGGATTTGAAGCAGATGGAGTGACTCCAGTATTGGTGCCAAGTAAAAGAGGTCCGGCTGAGCCACGATTATCTGAGTCTACTGCTCAACAGTTAAATATTCTACTCGGTGGAGTAGTGAATTATGACAAGAAGATCAATGATATCCATAATATAAATATAGTAGCAGGAGTAAACCGTGAAACTATAGAAGGAAACAACTTCAATGCATACAGAAGATTCTTTATATCTACCGCGATTGATCAGATGTTTGCCGGTGGTGATCTTCAGAAGGATAACGGTGGTGGAGCCTATAACAGAGCCCGTCTGAACTACTTCGGTAGAGTTGCTTATAACTACAAGGAGAAATATTTAGCAGAATTCCTCTGGAGATACGATGGATCTTATATCTTCCCTAAAGACACTAGATTTGGTTTCTTCCCAGGTGTGATGCTTGGATGGGTTGTATCTGAAGAAAGCTTCTGGAAAAATTCTTTAGGCAAGACTTTCGACTTCTTCAAAATCAGAGGTTCTTGGGGACAGTTAGGTAATGATCAGGTTGGTGAATACCAGTTCCTATCTACTTATGGATTTAGCTCCTATGTCGTAGGTGGTGCTGAAACAAAAACTCTTTATGAGACTAGGGTTCCAAACCAAGCAATTACCTGGGAGATTGCAAATAACTCTAACCTAGGTTTTGAAGGTCAATTCCTTCAGGGAAAGATGTTCTTCGAGTTTGACTTGTTCTACAACAAGCGTACGAATATCCTTTGGCAAAGAAATGCTTCCGTCCCACAATCTACTGGACTTAACCTTCCTGCAGAAAACATCGGAGAGGTGGAAAACAAAGGATTTGACTTGAATCTCGGTATGAGAGGTGGAAGAGGAGAATTCAAATATTCTGCAAGTGTAAATGGAGGATATGCCAAGAATAGTATTTTATTCTGGGATGAATCACCTGGAGCTCCTGAATGGCAGCGGTCCACTGGCAGACCTATGAATACAGGATTGGTTTATCAGTATGATGGGGTATTCCCGGATCAGCAATCAATCGATGCTGAAACAATCGATTATTCAGCGCTTACCAATACGCTGCGACCAGGAGATATGAAGTACAAAGATTACAACGGGGACGGTAAAATTACGCCAGATGATAGAGTTCGTATGGACAACAACACTGTACCTCTTTTTCAAGGAGGAGTTAATTTATCATTAAACTGGAAAGGTTTTGATGTAGCTGTTTTACTGCAAGGAGCAGTGGGAGCTAGACAATACATAAGTGCTGGTGAATCTGGGAATATAGGTAACTACTTATCTAATATCTATGATAACAGATGGACTATTGATAATCCTAGTAGCACTGATCCAAGAATTGCCAACAGAAATGATCAGTATTACTCTTCAGGAAATACGTATTGGTTTAGAAATTCTGATTACTTGAGATTGAAGAATGTAGAGATCGGATATAACCTTCCTGCACATCTTACCGAGAAAATTGGGGTTAAGAATGCACGTATATATGTGAATGGGCTTAACCTGATCACATGGAGCAAGACCAAAGTATATGATCCTGAATCTGATGCTTCTACTGGACAATATTATCCTCAAGCACGGGTACTCAACACTGGTCTTTCTGTTTCATTCTAAATAACACGACATAATGAAAAGAAATATAAAACACTTAGTACTATTATTTGCAGCCAGCTTAACAATCGCCAGCTGTAATAATGATTTCCTAGACACAGAGCCACTTACTGAAATATCCCAGTCTGCTGTATGGTCAGACCCTGCTTTGGCAGAGGCATTTGTAACTGGTACGTATCAGGGATTTGGAAATGGAGGATTTGATGAGCAAATGCTTGCTTCCTTAACAGATGAGGCAATATTTACTCACCCAGGGCGTGGTATTACCACCATAACCGAAGCAAGAGTTAACTCTGCTGATCAAGGTTGGGTAAACAACACCTATAGCTGGGGTAACATGTATAGCTACATTCGTAGAACGAACATAGCGATTGAAAACCTTTCTGATCCTCAATTCCCGAATGATGGTGGAATCGTAGATAGGTTGCTTGGTGAAGCTAAATTCATGAGAGCATATTACTATCACCAGTTGGCGAGATATTTTGGAGGAGTTCCATTAATTGAACGTCCATATGGATTAGGTGAAGATACCTATGAGGAAGCAAGAGCTACTTGGGAGGAAACTGTAAGCTTCATCGTTGCTGACTTGGATGACGCTTCAGCACTTTTGGAAGGAAAGAATTTGGCAAAAGGCAGAGCAAATCAATTAGCAGCTTTGGCTTTGAAATCAAGAATCCTACTTTACGCTGCAAGTGATCTTCATGATGGCCCCACCGCTTCAGCTAACTCTGCGACTCTTTCAGGTTATAGCAACTTGGATTTGGTTGCCTATAGCGGAGGTAACAGAGCGGAAAGATGGCAAAAAGCTCAAGCTGCTGCCATGGAAGTTATTCTAAAAGGGTCTGGTAATATGTTTGGATTATCTTCTCCCGTAACACAGGAAGAAGGTATTACAAACTATATGAATAACTCCTTAGCCAGAAATGGCGGTCAAAATGAGCTCATTATGGCTAGATACTTTATCAATGCAAAGCTAGAGAATGGGGGACGTCAGGGGCTTTTCAACGGTCCGAATGGATATAACAACTGGGCAGGCAACAGCCCTATTCAATTGCTTGTAGATGATTATGAAATGATGGATGGAACTGAGTTTGACTGGTCAAATCCTGAACATGCTTCGGCGCCTTATGAAAATAGAGATGCGCGATTCTATGCTTCTATCTTATATGATGGTTCTCAGTGGAAGCCGAGATCCAGTGCAAACAAGCCAAAAGATCCTTTAGGACAAATCCAGGCAGGTACTTATGAAAAGACTACTACATCAGGAGCTGTAGAAACACATTTTGGACTAGATACTAGAAATAGTTCTATTGAAGATTGGAATGGTAGCTATACAGGCTATTATATCAGAAAGTTCACTGATCCAAATCCTGCAATAGTTGATCAGAATACCTGGCAAGAAGTTCCTTGGCCTCTATTAAGATATACTGAGGCAGTATTGAATTACGTCGAAGCTTCTATCGAACTAGGTCAGGAAGATGTAGCTCGTAACTATTTAAATCAAATCAGATTTAGAGTAGGCCAACCAGCTGTTACGGCTACAGGTGATGCATTGCGACAGGCTTACCGAAATGAAAGACGTGTTGAGATGGCGTATGAGGAGCAAAGGTATCATGATGCTCGGCGTTGGATGATTGCCAAGGAGACCTTAGGTCGAAAAGCGAATTTAATTAATATCACTGGAACATTTAAATCAGGCAAAACGCTATCTACTTATCGTTATGATCCTGAGATTTATAACTATGTATACAAAGTTCTTCCTATTGACCCAGGAAAAGAAAATAGAACTTGGTTGGATAAAATGTATTTCGTTCCAATCCATAGAGATGAGATTAACAGAAACGGAAATCTTATCCAGAATCCTGGGATAGAATAAAAGTAAGAATTCTTTTAAATTTGGTCTAAGCCATCTCGTTTGGGATGGCTTAGATTATTTTATATTATGATCAACCGAAAGCTACTTTCTTTTTTGGTAATCAGTATGGTCGCGATATCCTGCTCAGAGTCGGATAAAGTAGCAGATACTGACCTCAGTGAATCAACTGCCACTCCCTTATTCAATTTGTTGGTTTCGGAACAGACGGGAATCACTTTTTCCAATAAAATCGAAGAGACGCTCAATCTGAATGTGCTCATGTACGAGTATCTCTACAACGGCGGAGGCGTAGCAGTAGGAGATCTGAATGGGGATAACTTCGAGGATATCTATTTTTCTGCCAATGTAAGCGGCAATCAACTTTACCTTAATCAAGGTGACCTCAAATTTAAAGAAACAGCTCTCGTTTCTGGAGTAATGGGAAGATCAGGACCATGGAAGACCGGAGTTGTTTTCGTCGATATAAACGGCGACAAAAAATTAGACATTTACCAGTGTTACTCTGGCAATTTGCCAACTGAGAAACGAACCAATCAACTTTTTGTAAATCAGGGAAATGATGAAAATGGCATTCCTATTTTCAAAGAAATGGCTGAGGATTATGGCATAGCTTCAAATGCCCCAAGTACTTCAGCAAGCTTTTTTGACTTCGATCTAGATGGAGACCTGGATCTTTTTATCCTAAACCATAACACCAAATCCATCCAAAATCAGGATGTGAATTTGACCAAAGTATTACTTAAGGAAAAGCACGAAGCAGGGTCGCAGCTTTTCGAGAACAGAAATGGAAAATTTATAGAGATTACACAGCGAGCAGGTATTTCTAGCTCCAGTCTTTCCTATGGACTCGGGGTAGCCGTGTCAGATATTAATCAAGACGGTTGGCCGGATATTTACATAGGAAATGATTACTCCATGCCTGATTATCTCTACATCAATCAGAAGGATGGAACATTCAAGGATGAGATCTTAGAGCGCTTGGGGCATACTTCGCATTTCTCTATGGGAAATGATATTGCCGATTTCAATAATGATGGGTTGCCCGATATTTTTACGTTGGACATGCTTCCTGAGGGTAATGAAAGGCAAAAGCTTCTTCTTGGCCCTGATAATTTTGAGCTATTTGAGCTAAACGTCAACAAAGGGTTTCATCATCAATATATGCGAAATATGCTGCATCTGAATTCAGGAGACGGCACTTTTCTGGAAATTGCCCAACTGGCGGGTGTGTCAAATACTGATTGGAGCTGGGCTTCTCTCTTTGCTGACTTTGATAATGACGGATGGAAAGACCTATTCATTACCAACGGCTATTTGAGAGATTATAACAATCAGGACTTTCTGAAATACATGGACAATTATGTCCAGACTTCGGGAGGAAAGCTTAAGCGCGAAGACTTGCTGAATATGGTCAAAAACATGCCTTCCTCTAATCTGACTAATTACATTTTTCAAAACAACAAAGATCTAACCTTTCAAAATCAAACAAAGGCCTGGGGAATCAATCATGTAGCGAATAGCAGTGGTGCAGCTTACAGCGATCTCGATAATGACGGGGATCTCGACCTCATCATCAATAATATTAACTCCCCTGCATCTATATACGAGAATCAAACAGTTCAGCAAAATGGCGGGAATTATTTGAATCTGAAGCTTTCTGGATCAAGAGCCAATTCTTCAGCATTTGGAGCCAAAGTAGAAGTCTACGCTGGAGGTTCTATTCAGGTTTTAGAACAGAACCCATATCGGGGATATCAGTCTTCTGTTTCCACTACACTTCATTTTGGACTTGGCAACTTTGCTCAGATAGACTCTATTCATGTCATTTGGCCAGGAGGAAAAATGACAAAGGAATACAATATTGCAACAAATCAAATATTGGAATTGATAGAGGATGAAGCTGTAAAATCATCTGCTCCAAAGTCTAAAGCTCCCGTTGTTTTTCTCACTGAAAAAGCAAAACTGACAACTGATAAGGGTAGGGAGTTTAACGATTATAAGAGACAGCCTTTACTGATTAATCCTATTTCTGGAAATGGTAAGGCGATTGTTTTCGCAGATTTTGATGGAGACGGACGTGAGGATTTGTTCGTAGGTGCAGGCTCTAATGCCTCTGCTTCCATTTACATCCAAAGCTCAAGCGGATCATTTGTTAAGCAGAATAGCAGTGCTTTTGACTTGGCCTTTGGTTCTGAGGATACAGATGCTACCGCTTTTGATGCCAATGGGGATGGGCATTTGGATTTATATGTGGCAAGCGGAGGAGTATATGATTTCATTTTAGGCGCATATTCCCTACAGGATCGGCTGTATTTGAATACAGGGAAGGGCAATTTCAAATATTCACCTGAAGCACTTCCTATTGAAGCATTTCCTACCGGTACGGTGCAGGTCGGCGATTTTAATTTTGATGGTAACCCAGACCTCTTCGTGGGTGCCAGAATTTCACCCGGCCAATTCCCCACTTCTCTTGGCGGAAGGGTTTGGATCAATGATGGTAATGGGAACTTTACCGATCAGACCAAACAACTTGCTCCGAAATTTCTCAATCTTGGGATGTTGACTGACTCAGGCTTTGCAGATTTGGATAAAGACGGTAAACCTGAGTTGATTGTATTAGGTGAAGCGATGCCAATTCGAATATTTTCATATCAAGAAAACAGGTGGCAAGAAACCACACTTAATTACTTTGAAAGGCATCAAATTGGTTTTTGGAATGACTTGACATTAGCAGATTGGGATGGTGATGGTTTTGTCGAAATTTTAGCGGGGAACTTGGGCCGAAACTCTCAGATTAAAGCTAGTAACTCTCATCCGGCGGAGATTTTATACAAGGATTTTGATACAAATGGATCACTGGATACTTTTCTTGGATACTACAATCAAGGAGAAAAATATCCTTCAGGTAGCCGTGATGAGATTCTTGGTCAAGTTAATTTTTTAAAGAAAAGATACTTGGACTTTAAGTCTTTTTCTAAATTGAGAATGAATGAACTTTTCACTGAAACTGAACGAGAGGGATCTGAATCAATTTTGATTAATAATCTGGAAACCAGTTATTTTGTCAGAAATGAATCAAGAAAATTTGAGGTAAAAGCACTTCCGATTCAAGCTCAATTCTCTCCAGTATTTGCCTCTGAAGCAGTTGATCTGGATGGAGATGGAAATCTTGATATGGTCCTTGGAGGTAACACAGGTTATGGAAAGCTTTATTTTGGTAAATACGATGCAAGTCAGGGAGTTTGTTTGCTAGGCAACGGCAAAGGACAATTCACCAATGCCAATAAATCCCAAAGCGGTATGAATCTCAATGGGAACGTCCGAAAAATCATTGCAAACAAAGATCGCCTTCTAGTATATTTTGATGCATCTAAAGTGAGTATCTATTCAATCCATCCATCAAAAACTAAGTAAATCACATTTTTAATGCTAGTATATTAAATGTTGAATATAAACTCTTTGAAAACGATTATGATGAATATTAAGTACCTCGGGATTTGTGCATTGATGTTGATGAGTTTTGATGCCACTGATTCAAATTTCGAAGGATACTCTCAAAAGATCCCAGGTACACAAGTGATTTTTGATATGACTCCGATCCAGGCAGGTACTTTCAAGATGGGGAATGATGATTCCCAAAATCTTGATGAAAAGCCTGCGCATGAAGTGAAAATAGATGCATTCTGGATGGGAACTCATGAGGTAACTTGGGATGCTTTCGAGCTTTTCTTGGATAAAAATTATGAATTGGCCATTTCAGAAGAACCAATTGGAGAGCGGGTAGATGGTTTGTCCCGACCTAGTTTGCCTTACCTAGATATGACTTTTGGGATGGGAAAAGAGGAGAAGCCAGCAATTGGAATGACTCAATATGGAGCGATCCAATATTGCCATTGGTTGTTCTTAAAAACCGGAATTTTCTATCGACTCCCAACTGAAGCAGAATGGGAATATGCTGCAAAGGCTGGCTCAAATACCATGTACTTCTTCGGGGATGATCCAAAAGCGTTAGGTGATTATGCTTGGACTGCTGAAAATTCGAATGAATCTACCCAAAAAGTGGGAGCCAAAAAGCCTAGTCCTTGGGGACTATATGATATTTATGGGAATGTGCTGGAATGGACTTATGATCAATATGATATTGATTTTTATAAAAGATCAGCGAAAGAAAATCCGGTGAATCCTGCTGAAAAATTGTATCCAAGAGTAGTTCGGGGTGGAAGTTTTGCCAGTTCACCAGCTGAAGCCACCTCAGCTAAGCGATTCCTGAGTAGCCCAGATTGGAAGCGAATGGATCCTCAAATCCCAAAAAGCCAATGGTGGTTTCCTGAAGCCCCATTTTTGGGTCTGAGACTCGTGCGACCATGGATTCCTCCCTCACCTGAAGAAATTAATGCCTACTATACTAAAAGCCCAATAACCGATTATTAAACCTAAAATAACCTTATTATGAAAATCCTAAATTCAAGAAGAGACTTCATCAAAACCGGTGCTCTAGTGACCGGAGGAGTCTTTGCATCGCCTTTTGTAGTTCCTGGAGCCTACGCAGCCCCAGCGAATGAACTGAAACTTGCAGTCATTGGCTGTGGTGGAAGAGGAACAGGAGCGGTATTTCAAGCGATGGAAACTGGACATCCGATCAAATTGGTTGCGATGGCTGATGCCTTCCGAGATCGACTAGATAATAGTCACAAATTGATCTTAGAAAAATATGGTGCTTCCAAAGTAGCAGTACCAGAGGAGATGAAATTGACAGGTTTTGAAGGATATAAAGAGGCAATTGCGGCGGCAGATGTGGTGATTTTGGCTACACCTCCTGGTTTCCGTCCGATGCACTTTGAGGAAGCGGTAAAGCAGGGGAAGCAGATTTTTATGGAAAAGCCAGTGGCGACTGATGCTGCTGGAATCCGAAGAGTGCTTAAGGCAGCTGAAGAAGCCAAGGCGAAGAAGTTAAATGTGGTCGTGGGATTACAGCGACATTATCAGAATAACTATCGAGAGACAATCAAACGAATTCATGATGGAGCCATTGGTGACATTACCGGAGGACAAGTGTTTTGGAATGATGGAGGCGTATGGGTTCGAGAGCGTCAGCCTGGACAGACCGAAATGGAATACCAAATGCGGAACTGGTACTACTTCAATTGGCTCTGCGGCGATCATATCACCGAGCAGCATGTGCATAACATTGATGTGGCCAACTGGGTGAAAAAAGGCTATCCGGTCAAAGCCGAGGGTACCGGAGGAAGACAGGTTCGTACTAGCAAAGAGACTGGGGAGATTTTTGATCACCACGTGGTGACTTTTACCTATGCTGATGGTTCTGTGATTCACAGTGAGTGCAGACACTTTCCTGGTGCAGCCAACCGGGTAGATGAGTCTTTTCAAGGGACCAAAGGGAAAGTTTATATGAGTGGAGGCAACCATGGGGTTTTGACTGATTGGAAAGGAAATGAGCTCTATAATCATCCGCGCGATAACCAACCAAACCCTTACCAGCAAGAGCACGATGAGCTGTGGGCTGTTTTGATGAAAGGTGAGTATAAGTTTGCAGATGCTGAAAATGCCGCGAAGAGTACAATGACTTCCATCATGGGCCGATATGCGACCTACTCCGGCAAGCCATTGACTTGGGATGAAGCGATGAACGGTTCTGTGGATCTGTTCCCTGAGCGCTTAGCTTGGGATGCGATGCCTAAATTACTGCCAGACGCAGATGGCTACTATCCGCATGCTGTACCTGGTAAAACAAAAGTGATCTAAACTATGGAACGTAGAAATTTTATCAAAAATATAGGGCTGACTACAGCAGTTTTGGGTGTCTCAGGAGCTTCGACCCTTTCCGCTTTTGGAAGTAAGAAAGCTGAACCCACTTTTAATATGGATTTTGCACCCCATTTTGGAATGTTTAAGAACTCGGCTCCAGGAGGAATTTTTGATGAGCTGAGATTTATGGCAGATCAGGGGTTCCGCTCTTTAGAGGATAACGGTTTGCTAAAGCGATCTGTGGAAGATCAGGAGAAAATCGGAAAGCTTTTAAATGAGCTAGGTATGCGAATGGGCGTATTTGTAATTGATGGAGGAGATAATTGGAAGACCTCGCTGACAACTGGAAAAAAGGAGTTTTTGGATGTTTTCTTAGCTACTTGTCGGCAATCCGTGGAAGCTGCCAAGCGTGTGGATGCGAAATGGGCGACCGTTGTTCCTGGGTTTTTTGATCGAAATCTTCCGATGGGAATTCAGACTGGAAATGTGATCGATGCCCTTCGCAGAGGATCTGAAATTTTGGAACCACATGGATTGACGATGGTATTGGAACCTTTGAGCGATACACCAGATCTTTTTCTTCGAAATGCAGACCAGACACACATGATTTGTAAGGCTGTGGATAGTCCAAGCTGTAAAATCCTCTATGATATCTACCATATGCAGCGCAATGAAGGAAACTTAATTGCAACCATGGAGAAAACATGGGACGAGATCGCCTATATCCAAATCGGAGATAATCCGGGAAGGAAAGAGCCTGGTACAGGAGAAATCCACTATGGTAACGTATTTAAGTACATCCACGAGAAGGGTTTCAAAGGAGTCATGGGAATGGAGCATGGGAATGCATTGCCGGGTGTGGATGGAGAAAGAGCACTAATCACGGCCTACAGAAATGTAGATATCAAGAACTAATTTAATGAATAGAATACTTATTGGACTTTCTGTCCTAATCTTTTGCTTTTCATGTAATCAAAAATCCCTAGAATTTCCTGCTGAACCGACAGGCTGGGAAATCCTGGAGACACCTGTGGATGTCTCGTTAAGAGGGCTCTCCCCACTTACCTCTGACATTGCATGGTTAAGTGGTGCCAAGGGGACTTGGCTCAAAACGCTGGATGGAGGAAAGACCTGGGAGCATGGGGTGATTGATGGCTTGGTAGAAGTGGATTTTCGATCCATTCAGGGATTTGACGCCGAGTATGCCATTGCAGTTTCTGCAGGTCAGCCTGCGGTTATCTATAAAACTTCAGATGGAGGAAAGACTTGGAAGCTTAAACATCAAGAAGGGACATCAGCATTTCTAGATGGCATTACCTTCTCAGATCAAAAGACCGGCTTTGTATTCGGGGATCCAGTTGATGGCAAATGGATGATTTTAAAGACCGTCAACCAGGGAGAATCCTGGTTTGCTATACCTAACCTTCCAGAGGTTGTGGCTGGAGAAGCAGGATTTGCAGCTAGTGCCAGTTCGATGATCGCTATGGGGGGCTTAGTGGTGCTCGGCAGTGGTGGAAAGGAGTCTAATCTCCACGTATCCAAAGATGGTGGAGAGAGCTGGAAGAAATTCAAATCTCCCTTGATTCAAGGAGAAGGTTCGCAAGGCATCTTTGCACTAACAGGATTGAGTGCTGGTGAAATAGTCTGCGTAGGTGGGGATTACTTGGAAGACGGGATGAGTCAGGCTAATATTGGTGTATTTTTGACTGCGTCTAATGATTGGGTGGAGATTCAAAGTCCACCATCTGGATATCGATCAGGAATAGCGTATTTCTCCCAGGCGGAATGGCTCATTACTGTAGGTCCAAACGGCTCAGATTTTTCTCATGATGGAGGGCTCAATTGGAAGAATTTTTCAGAAGAAGGATTTCATGCTGTTAAAACAGGGGGTGCGACGGGATCAGTCTGGGCTTCCGGGGCAAATGGGAAGGTTGCCAAATTAATGTTTTGAGAATAATTAGCTGATTTATTAGCTATTGGATTAAGAATTAGAAGAATTATTCAATTTTAAATAAAATAATAAATTAGTTTTTTTAGTAAGGCTCAAGCTTTATTATTTAAATTGATATTTTTGAAGTGAGTTCACCTGAAAACCTCAGTAAATTAATAATAGAATGTTTGAAATAATTCCATCCATATGGTTGATCAACGGAAAATGTGTCCGGTTAAAAAGAGGAGATTTTGCCACTGAAAAGGTTATTTCGGATAATCCTCTTGAGATAGCCCAAGCATTTGAGTCGATTGGACTAACCCGGGTTCATTTAGTAGATTTGGATGGAGCTAGAAGAGGCGAGCCCAAGAATTACCATATTTTGGAGGCAATTACAGGTTACACAGATTTGAAAGTGGATTTTACCGGTGGGATTACTACTGATGGTGATGTGATCAAATCTTTTGAATTTGGAGCATCTTCAGTTACTATAAGTTCTGCAGCAGCGAATCACCCTGAGAGATTTGCACAGATTCTACTTTCCTATGGGAGAGAAAAAATAAATCTTGCAGCGGATGTGAATCCTTCTGATTATAAAATCAAGATCAGAGGCTGGCTTAAAAAGACGGAAATTGATTTATTCGATCATATCGAATTTTTCTATGAAAGAGGATTGAAATACTTGAAGTGTTCTGATGTGACCAGAGATGGATTGGCGGAAGGGCCTAATTTCAAGCTTTTCCAAGAGATTAGGGATCGATTCCCCTCTATTCATCTAGCAGCAAGTGGAGGCGTTAGAGGAATAGATGATTTTAGAAAACTACGAGAAATGGGAGTAACAGCCGCTGTATTCGGAAGAGCTTACTATGAGGGCCTAATTAGCATTGATGAATTGAAAGAGTTCAATGACGAGAACAAATAAAAAAAGAGGCTTTTGCCTCTTTTTTTATTTTCAGTCAGCCTTGAATTTATCTACGATATATAAAAAGATATTGAAATTCAGAGTAGAAGGAGCCGATTCTGGTTTTTTACCTTCCCCTACTAGGCCAGGTTCTTTTTTTGCTGGGCCAATTTTTGGACTTGGAACCAAACTTCTATTTAGTACTGGAATTGTAGAATTGGCTTCATTCGCCGATGGAGAAACCTGAGAATTGGATCTCTCAACAGGCTTAATCATGTCTGTTTCCACTTTTCCCATGTCTTCTTGTGCAAAGGAAACTTCTGAAAAAAGACAGAAAAAAGTTACAGCGATGCTGAAAAACGTGATTTTTCTGAAATTAAAAGCAATTGAATATGACATTATTAATTTTTAGGGCCCATTATTTAACTTGCGTTAGTTAAAAAGGTTACTAAAATTAGTGAAAAAATCAACTATGCAAACGATTGATTACGAAGATTTCGAAAAAATTGATTTCCGTGTAGGGACAATTACGAAAGTTGAAGATTTTGTGAAGGCAAGAAAGCCATCCTATAAAATTTGGATTGATCTTGGTCCTGAAATTGGAATTAAGAAATCCTCTGCTCAAGTGACTTCCTATTACAAGAGAGAGGATTTAATTGGATTGCAGGTCGTGTGTGTTTGTAATTTCAAGCCCAGACAGATTGCTGATTTTATGTCTGAAGTATTGGTCACAGGATTTTTGGGGGCAGAAGGAGGGGTCGTTTTGACTAGTGTAGAGCGTCAGGTGCCAAACGGTGCCAAACTTCATTGATCATTTTTTCTTAGTTTATATAAAATTTATCGGGTCTGGAAAATTAAAGACAAAACCAGTCTTTAGTATGGCGCTAGGATCAATTAGGCGTTGTGCTGTAGTTCCATTTTGATCATAGCTCTTTGGAGGATCGATGTCTAATTTTAGAGCACTTGACTCTAAAATATCCCTTTTTTTGGAATGAATTGGGGCCACACCATTGAAAAGACGATTCCAAAGATTAGCAGAAATCACCCATTCGATCATCCGGACCGCATCTACTTGATGAATGTGATTGACTTGACTTTCTCCATCCACATGCTCTTTACCTGAAAAATACTTGATCAGAATTCGATCTGCTCCCATCAATCCACCAAATCTAATAATAGTCGATTCAAATGAATCATTCGATTGGAACAACTCCTCTGCCCGAAGCAAAGTGGGATTTCCCGAATTAGAAAGTGTAATTATCTCCTGCTCCTGATAGTTGGCCGAACTTGAGTCCTTTGGATAAATGCTAGTGCTTGAGATAAAAATTATTTTTTTGGTGTCGGAATTAATCAGAAGGTCGCGAAGGTATTTTAATTGCTCTAAGTAAAACTCGGCTGATTGATGTTTTGACTTAGGAGGAATCATGATTATCAGAATATCTACATCAAAAAGCGTTTGAAACCCAAGTCCTATTGGGTGTGGATCTAATTTAAAAAAGACGGAATCAATTCCTTTTTGCTCAAGTGCATACTTTTTCTCAGGTGAAGTAGTACTCCCTATTACTTGAATCCCTTGATTTAATAGTGCCTCAGCTAAGGGGAGTCCTAGCCATCCGAGACCGATAATTGAAATTCTCATAGTCGATAAAAATAAAAAAACCTCCACGTAAACGGGAGGTTTGGATGTTAATCTTTTTTTGGCATGGTCCCCAGAAGGTAATCCCAAAGTGGAGTACTTACCCCGAAACTAGAGTCTGGATTCTTGTAATGATGAATCGCGTGATTTACCCAAAGAGCCTTCAGGAAATTCTTTGGTGGCTGATAAGCATGTACAATAAAATGCACCGATAAATACCCCGCATACCCAATCAAAAACCCTGGTAGAAAATAATAGGCAAATTCTCCCATGATCAACTTAAAGATTAAATAAAGGATAACCGAATATGCCGCACTGACAAAAGGAGGCATCGCCAAACGATCCTTGTCTTTTGGATAATCGTGATGAACTCCATGTACACTGTATTGAATTTTGTCCTTCAACGGCGTATCATGATCCATATGGAAAAAATACTTATGCATCATGTACTCGACAAATGTAAAAAACACTAATCCCCCTAGAGAAATAAGTAACCCTGTGCCAATTGAAATTTCTGTCTCTGTGTAACCAACATAATAGGATATACAGGCCAATACCAAAAACATGGTAATTGGAATAGAAATATGAGTTCTCGACATCCTCTCAAGCATAGGGTTGGAGAACATGTGTGCTGAACCAAGGTTGTCTGGTTTTTCCAATCTTCCAATCTTTTTCATACGCAAGTTTGATCAGTACTAAACAATAGTTTAAAAATCTAATCTTTGATTCCTTACTTCAAAGGTAAGGAAAAGTGGTTTTTATTACGATTCAAACAACTAAAATTCATTAATTAATAGTTAAATACTTGCTAAAGTATTTTTGATGACTCTGTTATAATAAGCTACATACATCGGCAAGATCTCCGATATGTCAAATTCTTTTGCACGAGCCAGCGCATTTGCTTTGAAGGTAGGAAGGTTTTTTTCGTCCAAAATAAATAAAGCTTTTTCCTTCATATCTTGTACGTCACCCACATTGCAAGCAAATCCTGTGACTCCGTTAATGTTCAATTCAGGAATTCCTCCCACATTGGAGGTAAGAATGGGGACCTCGCATGCCATAGCCTCCAAAGCGGCTAAGCCAAAGCTTTCCTTTTCCGAAGGCATCAAGAACAAATCTGCGACAGATAGTACCTCTTCGACGGCTTCAAGTTTTCCAAGGAAGCGAGTATCATCACAGGTACCTAATTCACGGCAAAGTCGTTCCATTTTATCTCGCTCAGGACCATCACCTACCAATAATAATTTGGCAGGAATTACTTTTCTAACCTCAAAAAATACTTGTATTACATCCTCCACCCGTTTTACTTTTCTGAAATTTGAGGTGTGAACCAAGAGCTTTTCACCATTAGGACAAATAGCAGTTTTGAAATGTTCTTTCTTTAATCTTTTGAAGCGATCCAAATCAATAAAGTTTGGAATTACTTCGATATCCCGAGTCACGTCAAAATGCGCATAAGTCTCTCGTTTCAAATCTTCGGAAACAGAGGTAACGCCATCGGATTGGTTGATGGAGAAGGTGACTACCGGCTCATAGCTGGGGTCTTTTCCTACCAATGTGATATCCGTGCCATGCAAAGTAGTAATTACTGGAATTTGGATTCCTTGGGTTTTCAGAATCTGCTTGGCCATATAGGCTGCAGAAGCATGTGGGATCGCGTAATGAACATGAAGTAAATCCAATTTTTCATACTTAACGACACTCACCATTTTACTAGCAAGGGCTAGTTCATAGGGAGCATGCTCAAACAAAGGATAGCTTTTGATGTCTACTTCGTGGTAAAATAGATTTTCACTAAAAAAATCTAATCTAGTAGGTTGGCTATAGGTGATAAAGTGAACTTCATGACCCAGTTTAGCCAATCCTTTACCCAATTCAGTAGCTACTACTCCGCTTCCTCCGAAGGTGGGATAACAAACAATTCCGATTTTCATATTAATAAGTAATGCTGGTACTGCAAACGTCATTTGTAACACTCATAAACATTGTTTTTGTTCAATTTAAATTTTTTTTATAGATCGGCTTCAATTCCTTTGGACTTTGTTACCTGAAAATCAAGTGGATTACTGTGAGTTTTTTATTTTCTGTCATTTTTTGAGCGACTTCATTTTCGAATTTATTATATCTTCGGAAACTAAATTTTGATCCATGAATAGAAATAGTGCATTTATCGCGTTGACCTTGTTGATTTTTCAAAGTTGCACAAGTCCAATAAATACTGAAGATAAAGAAGATTCAAAGGTGATTCCAAGTGAGCTTTGGTCGAATAATCCCTGGCCTGAAATCAGGAAGGAGCGAATTGCCAAACTTTTGCCAGAAGCAATGAATGCCGCAGGAGTAGATTGCTGGGTAAGTATCTGTCGGGAAAATAATAATGACCCAATCGCATCGCATATTGGCGGGGAAAATGCCAGTGGTTCGGCCATCATCCTTTTTTATCTTGACCAGGAAGGGTTCCATTCGCTTGTTTTTTCTCCTGATGGTGAAGCTACCGCTTTGGACGAATTAGACATCCATGACACCGTAGTCCGAGTCGAGCGAGGAGTTTCCACACTTGATCAGGCAGCAGCCTTTATCAAGGAAAAGAATTTTAAAAACATCGCTATCAATACTTCAACTTCTAATGCACTTGCAGATGGGCTTACCCACTCTCAGCATTCCGAACTGGAAAAAGCTTTAGGAGCAGAATCTTCTAAACTTATTTCCTCTGAGGAATTAATCTATGAATGGCTTTCCATCAAACTTCCTGCGGAGGTTGAAATTCTTAAGGAAGCAGCACAATTAGCCTCGGATTTTCAATATGAGGCTTATCAAATGATCGTGCCAGGCAAAACTACCGACGCAGAGGTAGCTAAATTTTTGAAAGCTAAAATGGTTGAGTATGGAGTCACTGATGCTTGGCATCCTGATCAAAATCCAAATGTCAACTCAGGAATTGATCGTGGGCATTCGCATGCTACTGATAAAGTTATTCAAGGAGGAGACGTGATTCAGATTGATTTTGGGGTGAAACTATACGATATCTGGGTGAGCGATATTCAGCGATTTGCCTATGTGCTCAAAGCTGGTGAAACTGAGGCTCCAGAGGCTATCCAAACGTACTGGGAAAATGGAAAAGCGGGAAGCAGAGCTGCTCTCGCCGCTATGAAACCAGGTGTTAAAGGCGTCGAAGTTGATCGTGCTCAGCGATTACTTATGGATGCGGCAGGTTCGGAATATGTCATGTGGAGTACTGGTCATCCTGTTGGCTATGTGGCTCATGACGTTGGGCCGAATCTAGGGGGCTCTCAAAGCAAAACAATTCGTCCCGCAGCTGAGAGACTGCTTAAAGCTGGAATGACCTTCGCCTTTGATGGATTCCATTGCTGGAAGCTACCAGATGGAAATACTAAAACAATCTCGGTAGAGGAAATGGCAGTGGTGACGGCGGAAGGAGCTCGTTATTTAATCGAACCTCAGGAAGATTTGATTTTAGTGGGGAAGAAATAAAAACCCGTTTAGAAAAATCAAATGCTCAGATCTAGCAAATAATAATGAAGCAAAATGGAGTCTAGTTTTTAGAGAAGGTGGAAAACTTGGAATAAAAAAGGGGGCATATCATACTGATGTGTTCTCTTTTTTATTTTTTGCCTTTGAGTAATGCTTCGTAAATAATGTCATGAATATCCGTTAGGATATTTTCAGTTAAGAGTTTGGTGTTACTTGCATCAGGATAAACTCGATTAGAAAGGAAGACATAGATCAAATCATTTTCTGGATCTGCCCAGACACAAGTGCCTGTGAACCCGGTGTGTCCAAAGGAGCTTTTAGGAGCTAAATCTCCGGCAGAACCTCCACCACCATTTCCTGGATTTGGTTTATCCCAGCCCCATCCCCTGCGGCTTTGATTAGATTGCCTTTTGGTGAACGCACTTACCGTACTGTTTTTAATTAAACTCACATCTCCATAGTATCCCTTGTTCAGCATCAGTTGCATCATCACTGCGAGGTCATTGGCAGTACCAAATAACCCAGCATGACCAGCGACTCCGCCATACATCGCTGCTCCCGGATCATGGACGTAGCCCTGCACTTGCCTTTTTCTAAATGCCACATCATTTTCAGTAGGGGCAATATTGTCCAAAGCCATTTTCAAAAAAGGATTGAAAGTCATGGTATATAATCCTAATGGAGTATAAAAATTTTGCTCCAAAAATACTTCCATGGGTTGGTTTACGAGGGATTCTACGACGGCTTGCATGAAATACATCGTGAGGTCTGAGTAGACATAGCCGTATTTTCCTGTTCCAGCCGGTTTAGGTTGAAGCTTAGATTCAATTGTCCATTGCCAGATTTTTTCGCGTAAGTCATCTTGACCATACATGTCATTGGAAACTGGCCTTGAAAATCCTGGGCTTTGAGTCGAATGATAGAACTCATCTTTCCAAGCACCATTTTCAACAGTTTTTACATAATGAGGAATGTAGGCGACCAAACCTGCTTCATGTGCCATCACGTCTTTCAGCACCAGCTTTTCTTTGTTTGTCCCTTTCAGCTCTGGGAGATAATCCCCGAGCGTATGATCCATATCCAGTTCGCCTCTGCTCTCCAAAAACATTACTGCCTGAGTAGTCGCCAACACTTTAGTGATCGAGGCAAGATCATAAACTGTTTCGGAATTAACCTTGGGGCTATTCTTGTATTCCAATTGCCCATAAGAGCGCTCAAAGACTATTTTGCCATTTTTAGCCACTAGTACATTGGCACCGGGAGTGGCTTGAATAAGAATCGCGCGCTTTGCCACTTCATCGATTTTGTCGAGAATATCGCTGTCTAATCCAACGCTTTCTGGAGTTCCATAGGAAAGTCTCTCTAGCCCTGGTAACCAGCCACCGACTCCGTAAGAATACTGGCTGCTGATCGAAACAGGCAAAATCCCGACTGCATTTCGAGCTCCGAACAAGATTTGTGGACTCAGCATTTGAGTCATTTCGTTGTTTTCGAAAGCTAAAACTACGTTACCCAAACCTTCTAGACTTTGGGCGGCGTAGGCATTTCCAAAGAGCACGGTAACTACTTTTTGGCGCTTGGCAAGATCTCGGATCAATTGGATATCTGAAGGCGAGATTCCGAATTTTCTGTTTGGACTATTCGTAATGCCCATCAAACCTATCACGACTACATCAAAATCTTCCAGTTGCTTAATGGTGTTGTAATGGGAAGTCTCGTTGGCAGCTTTCGGGATAGAAAAATGTTCGAATTTGCTGTATTTGCTTAAGTATTTCTGGAAAGTTTTACCCTCATCTCCGATACTTAAGCTGGCAAATTTTTTAAGTTCGAGTTGTTTGAATGGAATAAGATCATTCTTATTTGAGGCCACCGTGATGGCATTTGCATATAGTTCTTCGATGATTTCATCCGTCCCATGACTATGTAATCGATCAGTCAGTTGGTAGGTATTGATTGGAACAAACTTGTCTAATCCAGCCCAATACTTGGCCTTCAAGATTTTCATAACTCGTCGGTCGATTTCAGCTTCAGAGATTAGCCCGTCTTCGACGGCTTTTTTAATCAAGATTTTGGCTTTTGGTACATCCATCGAATAGAGGAGCACGTCATTTCCCGCTAAGAGTGCTTTGACGTCCACTTCACCGGGAAGATTTCCTTTTGCCACACCACGCATATTTAGTGCATCGGTGAAGATCAAACCTTGGAAATTCATCCGCTTTTGTAAAAGGTCTGTGACCACTTTCTTCGAGAGACTTGTGGTACTGTTTGCCTGGGGATCAAGGCTTGGTATATTCAAATGAGCAACCATCACAGACATCAAATCTTCCTTAAATAAGCGCTCATAAGGGTACAAATCAATGTCCCAGATCCGCTTTTCCGAATGTTTGATTACCGGAAGTGCATAATGGCTATCCGTCTCGGTATCTCCATGTCCAGGGAAATGTTTGGCATTTGCGATGACCCCATGATCCTGAAGTCCTTTCATGTACGAAACGGCTCGCTTTGCAACCAATTCTTTGTTTCCACCAAAAGCCCGATAGCCGATAACTGGATTTTCAGGGTTAGAATTCACGTCTACCACGGGGGCAAAATTGATATGCATCCGGAGCTCTTTGAACTGACGGGCCATCTCTTCACCCATTTTGTAGATTAATTTATTATCCTGAATCGCACCCAGTGTCATTGCTTTCGGGAAATCAGGCACAGAGTCCAGCCGCATACTTATCCCCCACTCGGCATCCATGGCAATAAATAAAGGAGTCTTGGCTTGGGCTTGGTAGAGATTAGTCAGCCTCGCTTGCCTTTGTGGTCCGCCTTGGAAAAAAATGATTCCACCAAGATTTTCTGTTTGGATC
>JAFMBQ010000343.1 GCA_017858365.1 Algoriphagus sp.
CCAGTCCTTTGAAACATAAATTTAAACCTAGACACAGTTTAATGAACTATCCCGACTTATTCAAAAAAGGCATTTGTTTTCAATTGATGTAAATCCACTTTACAAATAATAGCTATTAATTTTCTATACTAAAAGGTAGAGACATTGTATCTACGCTCTATTATCCAAACGAATTTGAAATTCACTTTTATCCAAGGTTTTAAAAAGATGAAGACTGAGATTCTTCAAATCATTCAAGAAAACCCTTTTCACTTCACCATTTTTAACACCTCAAAGCCCCTCTATTTTTTAATCACTGGCGTTACATTTACCTATGATTAAATCCAAATTTAAACTGTTGGCAGGGCTAGGAATTGGCTTGCTGGTAATGGGTTGTAATACCTCTTTCTTAATTACCTCTCCTCCAATCAGTTATTCCGGTAACAGTCCCAAAATAGCTGAATTGACAGAAAAGGAAGCTAAACATTGGGGACATTTAGATTTGCAAAAAGATACCATTCCGGGAATGAGCGTAGATCGTGCCTACTCCGAACTCCTCAAAAAAAGAAAAGGCGATCAAGTGATCGTCGCGGTTATTGATTCAGGAATTGACTTGGATCATGAAGACCTAAAAAATGTGCTTTGGACCAATCCGGACGAGAAGCCAGGCGATGGAATAGATAATGACGCAAATGGCTATGTGGATGATATCCATGGCTATAATTTCTTGGGAGAATCCTTCAACGAGCAATTGGAAATGGCTCGGATCTCACGATTAAAAATTGGAGACGAAGCCTATCAACAAGCTGCCAAATCAAAATTAGATAAGAAACTTAATGAGGTCAAATCAGCTTTACTTCAACTCAATCAAATTGAGCAATTAATTAGTATAGCTGACCAAAATATGCAGAAAGCTTTGGGTAAAGAATTCTATTCGTTTGCTGACTTGCAACGCTATCAGCCTAAAAATACTCAAGAAGAAAGATTGGTTGGCTTGCTTACTCAGGTAGTTGGTATGGGGCAGGAAATTCCAGACGCAATAAAAGATTTGCAAGAAGAAATCAAATATTATGGAGATCAGCTCAATTACAATCTGAATGTAGACTTCAATGGGCGTATTTCGGTTGGAGATGATCCCTATGATATTGCTGATACGGACTATGGCAATGGAAATCCAGCTGCCAGAGATCCGGAAGAAAGCCATGGTTCTCATGTCGCAGGAATTATTGCGGCCACCCGCAACAATAAAAAAGGGGTAGATGGGGTCGCAAAAAATGTCAAAATCATGTCAATTCGGGCTGTTCCCAATGGAGATGAATACGATAAAGACATTGCACTAGCCATCCGATATGCAGCAGACAACGGTGCGAAAGTGATCAATGCCAGTTTTGGAAAAGAATTTTCTCCCAATTCAGAATGGGTATATGAGGCATTGAAATATGCCGCTTCCAAGGACGTTTTGTTTGTTAATGCCGCAGGAAATGACGGAATCGATCTGGACTCTCCGGAGAACACTAATTTTCCTAATGACAATCCCACTTCAGACTCCGAAGAATTGTCCAATTCCTATCTTACTGTGGGGGCCTTGACCCCAGTCTATGGAGCAGAAATGGTTGCGGTATTTTCCAATTATGGAAAAGAGAGTGTGGACGTCTTTGCTCCTGGTGATGAGATTTATTCCACCATGCCTCAGGATTCTTATGAATTCCAGGGCGGCACTTCCATGGCGGCTCCGGCAGTCGCTGGCTTAGCTGCTATGATACGATCTTATTTCCCAAGTCTGAGCGCTGCTCAAGTAAAGAAAATTATTATGGAATCCGGGATTTCACCTAGTCTGAAAGTCCAAGTGGGTGGGCCGGAAGGGGAAGTAAAATCATTTTCAGAAATCTCAAAATCCGGCAAAATTGCCAACCTATATAATGCCCTGATCTTAGCAAGTCAAGTTTCTAATGGAGCGGAAAACTTGTAAAACTTAGTTCTTTTAACAAAAAACCGTTTAAATATCAAAAGCCCATCCTGTTCATACAAGATGGGCCTTTCATTAGCATCGGTCATCCGACATCAAACCTCGGTCAGGCTATCAGCTACATGCAATCTTACTCACTCGATTCTGGTGTCGACCACCTTCAAATTCGGTAGTAAGAAAAGTTTCAGCCAGCTTTTCAGCCAGTTCATAGGATATAAATCGGGCAGGGAGAGCTAATACATTCGCATTGTTATGCTGTCTTGCCAAAGCTGCCAGTTCCTCGTTCCAGCAAAGTGCTGCTCGGATGCCCTGATGCTTATTGGCTGTGATTGCCACTCCATTTCCACTACCACAGATGACGATTCCAAGTTCAAACTCTCCACCTTCAATTGCGGAACTCAAAGGATGTACAAAATCTGGGTAATCTACAGAAGCATCTGAGAAAGGCCCGAAATCTTTGACCTCATAGCCTAGTGAATTCAGTTTTTGGATCAATGTGGCTTTGTATTCAAAGCCTGCGTGATCTCCTCCTATTGCTATCTTCTTTGGCATAATTTTTTTCTTCAAAAGACCGAAGCGGGAAGTTAGGAGACCTAAGTCATCCTGACTTCCCAATTTTAACTCAATCTCTAAACTCTAGGTTCTCAATTATTAACTCTCTGTTCTCTATTCTTGACTCTAGAATCTAAAGTCTTGCTACTGAATACTTATGTCTAACGGCTAGATTTAAAGTGCGTCTTCAACATCATCCTGAGCCGCTTTCAATGCTCTTTTTTTCTCCAGGCGTTTTGCAATGTAAATTCCAGCCTCATATAGCACCAAAATCGGCATCGCTATTAATATTTGGCTGATTACATCCGGTGGAGTGATAATCGCTGCCAAAATCAAAATCACAACGATTGAATGTCTCCGATAAGATTTCAGCATCTTTGAAGTGACTAATCCTGACATGGCCAAGAAATAAACCACCACTGGGAGCTGAAACATAATTGCACAAGCCAAGACTAACATCGTCAACGTGCTCACGTAAGATGAAATGTCAAATTCATTAAGAATGCTCGGATCCAATTGATAATTGGATAAGAAATTGATCGAAAGCGGGGACAGGATAAAGTATCCGAAACCAGCTCCCAAAAAGAATAGCATACTTACAAAAAAGACTGCTCCTCGTGCTGCATTCTTCTCTTGATCATAAAGTCCCGGACTGATGAATCTCCAAACTTCCCAAAAAACATAGGGAAATGAAGCAATAAAACCAACCACCAAACTTGATGTCACGTGCATGGAAAACTGCCCCGTCATCTGTCTACTCTGGATGGTAAATGGCAGCTCATCTATGCAAAGAGCAGGAACTCCTAGGTAATCACTGAGACTGCAGAGCCAACGATACGTGACAAAATCTACTTTTGATGGGCCCAGAATCACGATTCCAAAGACAAAGCTTTTTGCGACAAAAGCGATGACTGTGAAAATAAGGATTGCTGATATGGAACGAAACAAGTGCCAGCGCAATGCTTCCAAATGATCCAGAAAGGACATTCCTCCCTCTTCTTCCTCTTCTTGATATTGATCTAAAGCCACGGGTGTATCAGCTACTTAATATAATGGAAATTGAACCATCCATGAGTTAACCTCACTTTTGATTTTTGCCAATTCGGCTTCGTTGCTATGATTCATCAATGCTCGATCGATGAGTCCAACGATTTTTTTCATATCATCTTCTTTCAATCCTCTGGTAGTGATCGCCGGAGTACCTATACGCATACCGGAAGTCACAAAAGGAGATTTGGTATCAAATGGAACCATGTTCTTATTTATGGTAATATCAACTTTACCTAGAGTCTCCTCTGCTAACTTTCCTGTAAGCTCTTTATTTCTAAGATCGATTAGCATCAAATGGTTGTCTGTTCCTCCAGAGATTAGTTTGTATCCCAGACTTACGAACTCATCGGCCATTACGGATGCATTCAATTTTACCTGAAGGATATATTCCATGTATTCATCAGACATACACTCTTCAAAAGCGATTGCTTTAGCAGCGATGATATGCTCCAATGGGCCACCTTGAGTTCCTGGGAATACACCCATATCCAAAAGCGAAGTCATCTTACGGATTTCACCTTTTGGAGTAGTTAATCCCCAAGGGTTGTCAAAGTCTTCCCGCATCATAATCAAACCTCCTCTTGGCCCTCGTAGCGTCTTGTGAGTAGTGGTGGTGACGATATGACAATGCTCCAATGGATCATTCAACAAACCACGTGCAATCAAGCCTGATGGATGTGATACATCTGCTAGCAGAATCGCTCCTATTTGATCAGCAATATCTCTCAACCGCTCGTAATCCCAGTCTCTGGAGTAAGCCGAAGCCCCGCAAATGATCATTTTTGGATTTACTTCAAGCGCTTTTGCCTCCACTTTATCATAATCAATAACTCCAGTCTCCTCTTCGACCCCGTAGAAATGAGGATCGTAAAGCTTTCCAGAAAAATTAACTGGAGAACCGTGAGTTAAGTGCCCACCATGAGAGAGATCAAAACCTAAAATAGGATCTCCCGCTTTCAGACACGCTAGGAAAACTGCAGCATTTGCTTGCGCACCAGAGTGCGGCTGCACATTGGCCCAAGTTGCTCCAAAAAGTTTTTTAGCTCGGTCGATCGCCAATTGCTCGATTTCATCAACCACTTCGCATCCGCCATAATAACGCTTTCCTGGTAGGCCCTCAGCGTATTTATTAGTCAACACGCTTCCTGCAGCTTCCATTATTTGCTTACTGGTGAAGTTCTCCGAGGCAATCAACTCAATTCCTCTCTTTTGTCTGTCTTCCTCTTGAGCTATCAGATCGAAAACCAGCGAATCTCTTTTCATAATTAGGTGTTTGAAGGCGAATATGGAGTTAGGCCTATGGTTAAAAATCCTGACCGAACGCCCCAAAAATAGCCCGAAAGTCCCGATTATCCAATCCTTAAGCTCGATACAAATCGGGAATGAAAAGGAATTCTTATTTTTGAAGGATGATCAATTTCAAATTTCGCCCAGAAAGCTACTTCAGTGGAGACAACAATTC
>JAFMBQ010000344.1 GCA_017858365.1 Algoriphagus sp.
CCTCACGAATAAATCCGAAATCGAAATTAACGGAGTGCGCAACAAATACGCGATCAGCCAACAAGTCCCAAAGTTCATCCTGAATAGCTGCAAAAGTGGGGGAATGACGGACCATGAAATTGTCGATACCGGTCAGTCCGGTGATGTAAGCAGGGATTCCCATTTCAGGGTTCAAAAGCGTTTGATACTCTTGAGTAATTCGTTCGCCGTCATGGATCAAAACCGCAATTTCAGTGATTCCTCCACCTTTGGGATTCCCACCTGCGGTCTCAATATCTACAATAGCATATTCCATAATCTAAAAGTAGCCAATCCTCAGAATTGAAAAAATCTTTGTCAAAGATTGACTGAATAGAGTGGATGAAATAGTAGCTTTTGGTAAAATCTGAGTCATTTAAAAGCCATGTTTTTTTAGAAAAGGGTTAAAAAACAAGATTTAAACCGTTTATCCTTTTTTGCAACTTTGTTTCATCTTTATGAGTTTATGTTAAAATTCAATCCTACTTTTGAATTGTGAATCTGAAAGAACTCCTATATATACTATCCCTTTTCATTGGTATCAGCTCAATGGTAAATGCGCAGACCTGTAATTTATCGATTCGAGGTAAGGTGATTCATTTGGAAAATAATGAGCCAATTGAAGCGGCATACATCTGGGTGGTAGAAGCAGCTCAAGGTGCAGTTACGGACCAAACAGGGAATTTCAATATCAAAAACCTCTGTCCTGGGACCTATGCCATTACCATACAATACCTAGGACATCGAGAAATCAAGGACACGATAAACCTTAGAGATAATTCATTTAATAAGACCTACCGATTAGAGGAAGAATCTTTTAACCTCTCTGGTGTGGAAATCCATGGACATAGAGATGCGGTGCAAACTACTACTGCCGTCACTGCGCTTTATGGTGATGCGTTGATGGAAGCTAGAGGAGAAAATCTCGGAGAAAGCCTAAAACGAATCGCTGGCGTGACCACTTTCAGCACTGGAAATACGATTTCAAAGCCTGTGATTCATGGCATGCACAGCAATCGAATCATGATCCTGAATAATGGAATCAGACTGGAAGGGCAACAATGGGGCGCAGAGCATGCACCGGAAATTGATCCATTTCTCGCGGATGAAATCACCGTGATCAAAGGTGCAGAAACCGTTCGGTATGGCCCTGAGGCAATGGGAGGTGTTATTTTAGTTAATCCCGCCCCGCTTTTTACCAAAAAACAAAGTCTAACTGAACTTAATTTATTGGGAGGTTCTAACAGCCAAATGGGGAATATTGCCTTATCACATAGTGGGGGTTCGGGAAAAATAAAAGGCCTAGGATATAGAATTCAGGGGTCTGCCAAAAGAGCTGGAAATGTCAAATCCCCGGATTATTATCAAAATAATACTGGAATGAGCGAGCTGAATTTCTCAGGTTCAATCGGATACAGCAGTCCCAAATTAGGGATTGAGACGTATTACAGTTTCTTCAATACCTCCATTGGAATTTTGCGGGATGCACATACCGGAAATCTTTCAGACTTGGAAAATATCATTCAAATTGGTCGCCCATTTACAGATGGTTCATTCACGTACTCCATCGACAATCCTAAGCAAGTAGTATCACATCACCTTGCCAAGCTTAAATCACATTATCACCTGAATGAAAACTGGAAGCTCAATGCACAGTACGGTTTCCAATTGAACCTAAGAGAAGAATATGATCGAAGACGAGGAGATTTAAATGATAAACCGAGCTTAGATCTACAGCTTTATACCAACACGCTTGACTTATTTCTAGATCATACACATAGTAATGAGTTCAGTGGCACTTGGGGCGTAAACCTTATTCAGCAGGCTAATTCCAATATTCCAGGAACTGGAATTACTCCTTTGATACCTAACTATGACATGTTTAATCTCGGCTTCTATTTGTTGGAAAAGTACTCCAAAGGTCCAGTAGAATTGGAAGTGGGATTACGTTTTGACTCAAGGTCAGTTCAGACCGCGAGGTACATCAATAATGAGCTTCAGCAAGCTGATCTGAATTATCAGAATTTCACAGCCTTCATTGGAGGACTTTTCCAGCTTAGCCCTACCCTTTCACTAAGCTCCAATCTTGGATCTGCTTGGCGTCCTCCTAATGTCAATGAGCTATTCAGCCAAGGTCTTCATCATGGTGCTGCAGCCATAGAAATAGGAGATCCAAATCTGAACTCTGAGAAGTCATTCAAATGGGTGAATGAGTTAGAATACGATTTCAAAAAGCTAAACTTGACAGTCACTGGATATGCTAATCAGATCCAAAATTACATTTACCTCAATCCAACGGGCGAGAATGTGGTAAGTCTCCGCGGGACTTTTAATGTCTATGAATACCTACAGGCTACGGCATTTTTCTATGGATTTGACTTTGCAGGAAGTTACCAGTTCACCGATAATCTCAGCGGGTATGCCAAAGGCTCCATCATCAGAGCAAAGAATACGGATGACAACAATTACTTCCCTTTTATCCCCTCCGATCGAATGGATTGGGGCATTGCTTACAATTTTGGGAAAAGCGCTAGTTCTCAGACCAATAAATTGACATTGAGTAACATCCTAGTCTCAAAGCAAAAACGCGAACCAGACTTTGATATCGCCGCGGCACCTCCAGCTTACGCTTTATTCAATTTGGCTTATCAACGAGGAATTGACCTCAAAGGAAACAAACTTAACCTAGGTCTTCAGGTACAGAATCTATTCAATACCTCCTATAAAGAGTATATGAATCGATTCCGATACTTCACTGATGATGTCGGGAGAAATATTCTATTAAAAATCAATTATAAATTCTAACAAAACCAACTATGTTCAATTCGAAAAAATCCTTCCTGTATGCAATCGTGTTTGCCGCTTTTGGATTTACTGCCTGTGAAAGTAATGATCCTGAACCAGAAAATGATGGGGAAGTAATCACCGATGTGATTTTGAGTTTTCAGGAATTAAATTTATCAGGAACTCCTACAGGTGCCATTACTACCTTCAAAGCGTCCGACCCACAAGGAATCGAAGTAGGAAGCACGCCGACTATCGACAATGTAACCTTGACCAAAGGAAAAACTTATCAGATGAAAATCGAGGTGAGAAACTCGATTGAAAATGAAGATATCACCTCAGAAATCCTAGCAGAAGCCGATGAGCATCAGTTCTATTTCTTAGGAACGGCATTCGTCGGTTCCAGTGTCTTGACTTACACTTATGCTGATTCTTCTGGAGATTTACTCGGGGTGGTAGGTAAAGTGGTAGTAGCCAAAAGTCCAGGGTTCAACAATGCCAATATGCGGATAGTCCTCCGACATGATCTGGATAAAAACTTCCCAGGAGCCTCAAATCCAAACTTTGAGAATTTTATACAGGCTGGTGGAGAGACTGATTTGGATATTACTTTTCCTTTAATTCTAAATTGATTCAAAGGTATAACTCACAAAAAAGGCAACCAATTGGTTGCCTTTTACTTTTTATACTCAAATCGTATTAGAATGAATTTCCGCAAACAGCGATTTTAGAACGATCAAAACCTTCCGAATTGGCTTGATTTATCCCAATATCCCCAGATACTAAGATGACTTGATATTCTGGTCCATCAGCCGCTAAATGAATTTTCACATGACCATCGAATGATTTCATTTTTTCAAAATTCAATTTAGTACCATCTGATAATTCACTTAAAATAGTTTTGCTACTTAGAGTAGCTGAATTTACCGGCTGAAGAATAGCTGCTATGACTGCTTCAGGTTGTTCGTAATTTCCAAAATGTAAATGCGTGGGGAAATTTGTTTCAGAATTACCGGTGGCTCCCAGTAGCTTTACACTGAATTCTAATTTTCCATTGGTCAATTCAATTACTTCAAGTGTCCCCGAATAGTTGAAATCACTAGACTGAAAAAGCTGATATTCAATTCTATTAGTAGTAATCTCTACAGGATCGGATTCGGTGCAAGCTGTAAATCCAAGCAGAATCACAAACCCAAAAATTAACTTTCTCATAGTTCTCATGTTTAAATTAATAACGGACAAAATTCTATTTCTGTTCGTTTCACTTAATTAAATATAAATCTTTTCAACTTATTCCCGCACTACTTCCAAAATTTAAGCAATCCGGAATCCGGAGCCTGAAAATAAATGAAATACTTCGCTCAGCTTATTACCAGACTTGACCAAAGCAATAAAACCAGCGATAAACTGGCGGCTTTAGAAGCTTTTTTTTCAAGTGCCTCAAGCGAGGATAAAGTCTGGGGGATTGCGCTTTTTTCCCATAGGAAGCCTAAAAGACAAATTACAACTCGACAACTCCGAGAATGGAGTCTCGAATTATCAGCCATTCCTGAGTGGCTTTTTGAGGAGTCCTATCATGCTGTTGGTGATCTGGCAGAAACTATCGCCCTGCTACTCCCACATCCAAAATCGAATGAGGATATTAATCTTAGTGTCTGGATAAATAAGTTAATAGCGCTTAAGGGACTTTCCGATGAAGAAAAGAAAGATATGATTCAAGATTCTTGGAATAAATTGACCAAGGATGAATGTTTTATTTTCAATAAAATCATCACAGGTGGTTTTCGGATTGGTGTAAGTCAAAACTTGATTTCGCAAGCCCTAGCGAATTTCCTGAAAAAAGAAAAATCTTTTATCGCACATGCGCTCATGGGCAACTGGGATCCAAATGCAATCAGTTTTGAAGAATTGTTTTTACCGCCTGATTCTGGAGAAGACATCTCCAAGCCTTACCCATTTTTCCTGGCGCATCCTCTGGAAAAAACAGCTGAAGAACTGGGAGATCCTGAAGAATGGCAGGTCGAATGGAAATGGGATGGCATTCGAGGACAATTGATTCGTCGTGCAGGTGAGACTTTTGTCTGGAGCCGAGGGGAAGAAATGGTTTCTGATAAGTTTCCCGAACTCCTCGCTTTAGGTGAACATCTTCCCGATGGAACGGTGCTGGACGGGGAAATTCTT
>JAFMBQ010000345.1 GCA_017858365.1 Algoriphagus sp.
AATGAAAGTTGAGGAAAAAAGTTTTTTAGGAAGAGGCTGGGCCTCTCCGGTCATCTTTAATAAGGTGCTCGGCAATGTGAATATGGTGAGTGATGAACTTGACATCAGACAAAGTCTTGACATCTACCTCAAGACCAAACGAGGTGAAAGGTTACTTAGATTAGACTATGGCACAGTCCTACAGGAGCATATCTTTGATATGGCTGGTGCATATAACCTAAATTACCTCTGCGAGCGGCTGAAAAATGACTTAAGAGTCTATGAGCCTCGGATCATTGTGCATCATGTAGAATCAGATGATTCGAACGTTCGTGATGGACTGGTGCAATTTCGGGTTGAATATGAAATACAGTCTACCAATGTGAGGGATAATATTGTTTATCCTTTTTACATTTTGGAAGGCACTAACATTCCTACATAAGCATTTTGGAAAAAGCGAACGATTATAGTGTTGAAAAGAGCAAGTCCAGGATGGTGAATCCATTGGATACAAGGTATTTTTTGCCTGATGAGCGCTCGTTAAGTGACTTTCTGAAATTCATCAACAGACTTTCCAAATCTGTAGTTTTCTATGACGAAAACTCAGAAAAAAAAGGAGACTGGTATGATTTTTTTATTTCTGATGAATTGTTTCTGCTTGCCGAAATCGAAAGTTTTAATTTAAAAGCTATTGAAAAAGAGAAAACTGAAATCCTGCTTAAGTTTGAAAAGACAAATAGTACAGATGAGAAGTCTGAGTTGATTATCAGGCTTTTTAACCAGATCAAATTGATGCTCCAGACTATTGATGGTTGGTACATCTTTTCTTCAAAATATAACAAACAAAGGAATAGTAGCCCACTTGAGAAGGAGCTGGTTTCAGCTATTTCCTACAGGTGCAAGGAGGTTTATATACAATTAAGGCTCATATCAGGCGAACTGGACAAACTAGGTAGTGAGTTGAAGTTAGAAGTAAAAGATCTCCCTTCCAGTAAATTATGGGAAATTTCCGAAAATGTTGTGGATACTTATGTGTTGAATTGGGGGACTGATATTCTGAAATTGGATTACCTCCTTAAGCAACTGCTGCTTTTGCAGCGACCGGTCTACAAAACCTTCCTGAATCTCACAGAAAGATCAAGGACATTGTTTAACAATAATCTGCAAAATAAAGAAGATCATGAGCCTCATATAGGGCTACTATTGTCATTTTTTCAATTATTCAAAAAACTACAGGATGAACTGAATACGGTTCCTGATAGGCTATTGACTTACTATTACGAGCAAATCCTCGGGCAAAGTAGACGAAAGCAGATTGCAGATTCAGTATATTGTTACTTGAAAATTGACCCAGAAATACAAGAAATTGAAATAGCTGAAAACACCAAATTAGTAGCTGGTCAGAATACAGAAGGTCAGGATATAGTCTATGAGCTTACTGATGCAGTGAAGGTTTCCAATATTAGACTTGGAAAGCTATTTACGCTATTTGTATCCAGAAATAAATTGATCGATCCGGGGTCGGACTTCCAAACTGTCAATGGCATCTATTCTAGGCAGATCGATCCGAACGATAAGTTTGCTTCTTTTTTAGCACTCGGCGAAGAGCAGCGATTTTTGAGTGAAGATTCCAAAACAATGCAGGAGGTAGATTTCGGTTTTGCTATTTCTTCCCCTACTTTAAAATTAAAGGGAGGCCAAAGGAAAGTAGAAATAGCCTTTGTTTTTTTGAATGAGAGCTTTCAATACTTCTTGTCCATGATGCTCTCTGTGGCAAAAAGCAAAAGACAGTTACCCGAAGAGATTTTCCATCAGCTGTTTTCAGGCTCGATGTACTTAGAGTATACCACTGATTCAAGTTGGTGCTTCATTGAGAGCTTTGAGGTGGTCCCCCCGCAGAATTGGAATGAAAACGGGTTCAAACTGAGTTTTACTCTAGGTCCCTCCATGCCGGAATTTGCCAACTATCGAGAGGAAATACATCAAGATGGAATGGGAATCAATCAACCTATGCTCAAGATCCGTCTAAGAAATCAAAATGTCTTTCATCCCTATTCGTTTTTGCAGTTTTTGCAGCTCGAACAGATAAAGATATCCGTAGATGTAAAGCAGCTGAAAAGTTTGTCTCTTCACAGCAGTTTTGGCCCATTGGATCAGAGCATTCCTTTCGATCTGTTTGGCCCTATCCCTAAAGTTGGAAGCTATCTGTTGATAGGAAATGACGAGGTGTTTTCAAAAGATTTGGATGAACTGAAGATTGGTTGGACTTATTTTAGATTACCTATCGAGGAGGATATGGAGTCTTATTTTAAAGGCTATCCCTATGGTGTAAAGAATGATAGCTTTAAAGTTAAATTTCAGGCACTTTCTGATTTTCGATATATACCAGCTAATTCCCCTAAAAATAAGTTAGTTAACCTTTTTGAAGAGAAAGGAGGAGAAATTATAAAAGAGCGTTTGATTCAGGAAATAGATTTATCGGATCTTGATATTCTGCCTGATTATAGTCTATCATTTGACATGATTGATGAGGCTCCACAGTTTCAGAAAACTGGGTTTATCAAAATGGAGCTAGTGACGCCAGCTATTGGTTTTGGATTTGACGTGTACTCGGATGTTTATAACAAGAGTATGACCAAATCGGCCAATAAGCAAATCGAAAATCCCAAGTCCAGTTTCAGCTTCGAAGTGCCAAATGAGCCTTTTTCACCGATGGCCACGGATATTTTTCTAGACTACAAATCCTCCTCAGAGATTAATTTTCTAGGCACGAAGTCGTACGTAAATCAAACCGAAAAGAGGGAGAACTTCATACAGATTCACCCTTTTGGTAAAAAATTTATTTTGAAAAATGGCTTTGTTTTTAATAACAGTCTCTTGCCAAATTTTGAACTTCAGGGAGCAATTTTTATAGGCATTGAAGCCGAAAAATTCCCCAGCGAATTCAGTGTCTTGTTCCAAATTGGAAGAAATGAAGGCTGGACTCATGGAGATGCTCCCAGACTGGATTGGTTTTATCTCTCCTCTGATGATTGGAAGCAATTTAAAATTGAAGATGTACTGTTTGACGGTACTTATGGGCTGACCCGGTCCGGCATTATTTCATTCAAGAGTCCTCGAGACATCAATAAAGATAACCAAGTCATGTCTGATTCGTGCTATTGGATTTGTTGCAGAACAATGAACAATGCTGAAATGGCCAGTAGGGTATCAGGAATTTTTCTGAATGCTTTTTCTGCAAAGGCCGTATTGAAAGAAGGAGTACAGCACAATTCTGTATTGCCGGCATTCAGTGTACAGTCATTCCAGCATAACCTACCTGGTATACTGGAACTAGTACAACCGATTCCTTCCTCTGGTGGTAGGGACTTGGAGGATAAAACATCTTTCTATCATCGTGTAAGTCAAAGCCTAAAGCACAAACATAGAGCTGTCACCAAGTGGGATATCGAAAAGATGCTAGTCAATGAATTCACTTGGTTGGGTTTCGTGAAGGTTTTTGGGAATTTTGAGTATGAGGATTTTATTGGTTCAGGTACAATCAAAATTGTGGGAATTCCAAAAATAGAGGACAGATCAAGTTTTTACCAGCCAAAATTAAATCCTGGACAAATCAAAGAAATTGAGTATTTCCTCAAAAAAATCGCAAACCCTTTTATGCAATTTAAAGTCCTAAATCCTCAATATGAATACCTCATGATCAAAGGGGAAATTCGACTTAATTCGGAGGATACCGGACTTGTATTTAAGAAATTGTATCGGGATCTACTCGAAGCGATATGTCCTTGGTTTTATCATGATTTGTCAGAGGTTTTTGCTAGTCGGGAGGCTAAGAAATCAGAAATCCTAAACTTGATTATCAATAGACCTTATGTGAAGTCTCTGACAGGGTTTTCGTTGGCTCATATGTACAAAAATGATCAAGGAGATTTTGTTTTTTCTGACGGTACCCTTTTGGATGATGCGATGGATACGCTAATTATCGGTAAGCCTTGGTCGATTCTGGTTCCCTATCCTCTTAAAAATCTAGTATTAGTAACTGAAGAAAGTTACAGTCCCGCAAGTGCCTTTGATTTGGAAGATCTTATTCTGGGAGAAAATCTGATTATTACTTCAGAAACTAACGAGAGTTGGTCAGGAACGCTTCCTGGAGAAGAGAAAAGTAAAATCAAAGATGAAGAAATTTATCATTTCACCTTCAGAATTTAAGTATGGCATTATTAAACAGACAATCACTCATCAATTATTTCAAGAAGGGAAGCGCACCCTCGGAAAAACATTTTGCAGATCTAATTGAATCCACTGTAAATATTGTTGATGATGGTATTTCCAGAGAAGGTGAGAATGGTTTTCGAGTTACTCCAGTGGGAAGATCCAATAGGCTGATTTCATTCTACAAGAATTTCAAGCAGCTCAAACCAGAATGGAGTTTCAACCTCGACAAAGAGGGGGTAAATGGCCTTTCCATCCAACAAGAGGATAATTCTGCTGTATTGGTGCTCAAAAATGGGGGGAATGTTGGTATCGGGGTAGAAAATCCAAAATCCAAGCTAGAGGTAGACGGATTTATCACCTCCCAAGGGAGAATAGGTTCTTTTCTAACTGGCCAATTGCCTGGAGATGGAAACTGGCATAATGTGATCGTAAATATTACAGAACCCTGTGCTTTTGAACTGGTGCTTAGAATTAATGGATCAAAAGGGAGTGGTAAATATGCCTTAGCTCACGTGATTGCCTTAAATACTTACGGCGGCAATACCAGCACCAGCGGCATCAACAAGACACGAGCACAATATGGTAGCTTCCTGAATAGGCTGCGATTCCGTTGGTCAGGCAGTATGTACAACTACTCGCTCCAAGTCAAAACTGCCCGTCATTATGGATTGGATCCCAAAACTGGTGAACCATTCCTCATTCGCTTTTCGGTCAGTAATCTTCTTCCATTTTAGGCTGTTACCTTCTTAAATTTTAAAGTGCTGTGATCAATTCTATTCCAAGTGAC
>JAFMBQ010000018.1 GCA_017858365.1 Algoriphagus sp.
TACAAGAGAAGATGACATGACGAATGGAGTCTACCGACCTGCTTACTCAGCGACTTACCGAGCAGCATTGGATGAAAATAATAACCTTTTGGCACTTCACGTGAAGGCTGGAGGAATTCCTGAAACGCCACTTCATGCCAACAGATTCCCAGCAGGAGCCTTGGACAATTACTTGGCGGAAGGATGGGATATCCCCTCCAATATCACCATCGGTGCTTTCCGAGCGCCCCGATCCAATTTTATTGCCGGTGCTGAGCAAAGTTTCTTAGATGAATTGGCTGAAGAAATGGGAAAAGATCCGATTGATTTCAGACTAGAATTATTGAAGCGAGCTGAGACCAATCCTGTAGGAGAAAAAAATGATTATGACCCTAAGCGATATGCCGGTGTACTTCAACTAGTCAAGGAAAAATCAAATTGGGGACAAGTAACAGCAGGAGTCCATCGAGGAGTTTCTGCTTATTTCTGTCATAATTCTTATGTAGCAGAGGTGGTAGACACGGTAGTGAAAGACAATAAACCTGTGGTGGAGACTGTTTTTGCAGCAGTGGATTGCGGAATTGTGGTAAACCCGGATTCGGCGGCAAATATGGGTGAAGGTGCCATCGTGGATGGAATAGGCAATGCATTTTTTGGAGAGTTAGCTTTTGAAAATGGCGTGCCTACCAAAAGTAATTTTGACAAATACAGAATGATTCGGCAGAAAGAGGCTCCAAATAAGATTGAGGTTCATTTTGTCGAAAATAATGAGGATCCAACTGGACTTGGGGAGCCGCTCTTCCCTCCTGTCTTTGCAGCCTTGGCTAATTCCCTTTATAAAGCCACAGGGAAGCGGTATTATGAGCAACCTTTTGCGCCACAATTGGAAATGCAGAATTTGAAGATGTAAACAGTTAGAACTATAAAAGACTTTCAAGATTGATGTGCCCCCAAAAAGTTAGATACTAATTGGGGGCTTTTTTTTAAGTTGAATCATTCTAAAATCGAATTGCTTAAAATTTAATTTACTGAACATTTCAAATTTCCTCGACTTACCAAGTATGTAATTAGAGAAATTAAAAAAGCTTGTCTAGCACATTGAAATACTAATTTGAATACAGTTAAAGGATAAAAATCAATTTAACTTTTTTGCTACGGGCAAAAACGCTTAATTTCATTTCAGTATTGCCTTATCATTTCGAATAAATAACCAAATAATTTCTACAAGCTAGTCGAGGGAATTTATCCCTAGCCTGAGGATCAACAAAAAAACATGAATATTCTCGTAATTGACGTCGGTGGATCAAACATTAAAATACTAGCAACTGGCCAACCTGAGCGCATTAAAATCCCTTCAGGTATAGATTTTTCACCAGAAGAAATGATTCCATTAATTAAAGAACATGCTTCCAACTGGAAATATGAAGCAGTAACGATGGGCTTTCCCGGCGTAGTCAAAAACAATAAAGTCATTACCGAACCTATAAATCTTGGACATGGCTGGGAAAGTTATGACTTCGAAGGCTCCTTTAGCTGCCCGGTTAAAATTGTCAATGATGCTGCAATGCAGGCTATCGGCAGCTATGAAGGTAAAAAATTGCTTTTTTTGGGTTTTGGGACTGGTTTAGGCACCGCTATGGTGATCAATAACACCGTTTTACCACTAGAAGGAGGACATCTACCTTACAAAAAAGGAACGTTTGAAAGCTATGTGGGAAAAGAATATCTGACTAAAAATGGATCTACGCGCTGGGAAAAACATGTCATGAATTGCATAGAACATTTTGCAAATGCATTCCAGCCGGAGGATATCGTTTTAGGTGGAGGGAATTCCAAGCTCCTAACTCAGATTCCTGAAGGATGCAGATTAGGTACTAACCAAAATGCTTTCAAAGGTGGATTTCGGCTTTGGGAAGAAGATTTTAAGTTTTAATGTGGGCTCATTACGATTATACACCCTCCTTTTATTAGCGAGCTTTAGCAGTTTTCTATTGCCCGAAAATTGTGTTGCACAAGTCGTTAATCCAGTTCAATTTACTAGACAAGACAGTCTGCGCGGGGCAATTACCCCTCAGCGAGCCTGGTGGGATTTACAGCATTATCACCTTCAGGTCAAGGTAGATCCCGATCAAAAATTCATTTCAGGAATCAATACCGTGACTTACAAAGTCACTGGAACTCAGAATCTACTTCAGATTGATTTACAAGCTCCTATGATTTTGGATAAAGTGGTTCAAAATCAAGTAGAGTTGACTTATGAACAAGACGGTTCAGCCTATTTTATAGAATTGAAAGACACACAGTCTATTGGTTCTACTCATTCAATCGAGTTACATTTTTCAGGAAAACCTGTGATCGCAATTCGCCCACCTTGGGACGGGGGATTGACTTGGACCCAAGATTCAAACGGTTTACCATTTATTGCTAATTCAAATCAAGGGATTGGTTCTAGCATTTGGTGGCCTAATCGAGATCATCCAGCCGACGAACCAGATCAAGGAGTCTTGATCTCTGTAGAAGTTCCGGAAAATCTGATGGACGTATCTAACGGTAGAGTCATCAAGACCGATCATAATAAGAAAGCAAATACCAAGACCTACCACTGGGAAGTCAAAAATCCCATCAATAACTACGGCATCAATATTAATATTGGTGATTACGTCCACTTTGGAGAAAAGTATCCAGGTGAAAAGGGTCCGCTGGACATGGACTACTATGTGCTTCGGGAAAACCTCGAAAAAGCCAAAATTCAATTCAAAGATGCGACCCGAATGATGGAAGCCTTTGAGCATTGGTTTGGTCCCTACCCTTTCTATGAAGATGGATTCAAATTGGTCGAAGCACCTTATTTAGGCATGGAGCACCAGAGTTCGGTAACCTATGGAAATGGCTTTGCAAATGGCTATCGAGGAACGGATTTAAGTGATACAGGATGGGGAATGATGTTCGACTTTATCATTATTCATGAAGCCGGTCATGAGTGGTTTGCAAATAATATCACGAATAAGGATGTCGCAGATATGTGGATTCACGAAGGTTTTACTGCTTATTCAGAAAATCTTTTTCTCGATTATTTCTATGGAACAGAGGCCAGCAATGCCTATGTAATTGGAACCAGAAAGCGAATTGCAAATGATAAACCGATCATCGGAACCTACGGAGTTAATAAAAATGGCTCATCCGACATGTATTATAAGGGGGCTAATCTACTCCATACCATCCGACAGCTCATCAATGATGATGAGCACTGGCGAACGATCTTAAGAGGCTTGAACTCGGAATTTTATCATCAAACAGTCACTACCAAACAAATCGAAAACTACATCAGTCAACAAGCCAAAATCGATTTAACCCCAGTTTTTGACCAATACTTAAGAGATATAAGAATCCCAATCTTGAGCCTAGTAAAAAAAGCTAACACGATGAGTTATCGCTGGGAAAATACCGTTACGAGTTTTGATATGCCTGTTCGGGTTTATTTGGATGGAAATGAAGTTTGGTTAAACCCTTCGACCAAATGGCAAGAGATGGAGATTTCAAATAGAATTACTTCCATCGAAGTTGATCAGAATTTCTATGTTGGGAGTATGACTGTGAATCAATAAGTTTTTACTAATTCTGCTTATAAAGCGTAATTTTACCTTTTCAAGAACCAATTCCACTAGAATTGCTGTTCTGACTCCAACTGTAACCTAATGGACCTTGAATCCATTACTTATTACAAGCCATGAAAACAAAGAAAAGAGTTATCGTCGGCCTTTCGGGCGGCGTTGACAGTTCGGTAGCTGCTCACTTACTCCTCGAGCAAGGCTATGAAGTCATCGGGATGTTTATGAAAAACTGGCACGATGAATCCGTCACCATTTCCAATGATTGTCCTTGGATGGAAGATTCCACCGATGCGATGCTGGTCGCGGAGAAATTAGGAATCCCATTCCAAGCAATTGACCTCAGTGTAGAATACAAGGATCGCATCGTCGATTACATGTTTGCTGAGTACAAAGCTGGACGAACGCCCAATCCTGACATCCTTTGCAATCGGGAAATTAAGTTTGATATTTTCCTAAAAGCGGCAGAAAAGCTCAAAGCTGATTTTGTGGCTACAGGTCATTATTGCCAAAAAAGTGAAGTGGAAATCGACGGTCAGCAAGTTTACCAATTGCTTGCTGGCGCAGACCCCAATAAGGATCAAAGCTATTTTCTTTGTCAACTGAACCAAAGTCAATTAGCAAAGGCACTCTTCCCTATCGGTCATTTGCAAAAGCCCGAAGTTCGTCGAATTGCAAAAGAGCTTGATCTGATTACCGCAGAGAAAAAAGACAGTCAAGGACTTTGCTTTATCGGAAAAGTCCGTCTTCCGGAATTTCTTCAGCAGCAATTGAAACCTAAAAAAGGAAATATCATCGTAATTCCCGAAGATTTAAAAATCTATCAGCATGCTCAGATTCCAGTAGGAATTGAGCCTGAGAGCTACGATCAAGATCTTTTGGATGCTTTGGCTTTACCTATTCATTACTCTCAGAACCAAGGTAAAGTTCTTGCTGAGCATAATGGAGCGCATTATTTCACCGTAGGTCAACGAAAAGGATTGCATGTTGGTGGTACTGGAAAACCCCTTTTCGTCATAGCTACAGATACTCAGGAAAATATAATTTATACCGGCTTAGGTGAGGATCATCCAGGTTTGCTTCGCAATGCGCTTTTTGTAAAAAATGAGGAGATTCATTGGATTCGGGAAGATTTGAGATTGGCTCCTGGACAAAGTGCACACTACCAATCCCGAATTCGCTATCGGCAGCCCTTAAGCGGAGCGATTTTAATCCAAAAAGAAAATGGACTCTATGTCATCTTCGACCAAGCTCAAAAAGGAATCGCTTCTGGTCAGTTTGTGGCCTGGTATCAAGGTGATGAATGCATTGGATCAGGTACTATTTTCTAATCCTAATCGCTAGTCTCTAATTCTCCATTTCTCTCCTTTCAACCCTTCCCTGTGCTCGAAATTCTCTACGAAGACGAAAATCTTATTGCCATTAATAAACCCTCAGGATTACTGGTTCATCGTACGTCTATTGCTCCAGAAGAAACTGTCTTTGCCCTACAGCTGCTTCGGGATCAGATTGGTCAGTGGGTTTCTCCTGTTCACAGACTGGATCGACCGACTAGCGGCGTATTGCTTTTTTCAAAGCGAAAAGAAATTCTTCCTTTGCTGAAAAACCAGTTTTTAGAACGAACCGTGGAAAAAACCTACCTAGCTGTGGTAAGAGGAATTCCTGAAGTCAAAGAAGCGCTAATCGATTATCCATTGACCACAGAGCGATCTAATAAAAAGCAGGAAGCGCGAACGACCTATAAAGTCCTTAAAGAAGCAGAAATACCTTTCAATACAACTGGCAGATATCCGACCAGTCGCTATGCCTTATTGGAATTGAAACCAGAAACTGGGCGTACACATCAGATCCGAAGACATTTGGCACATTTGAGATATTATATCTTAGGTGATAAGGCGCATGGGGATAACAAGCAAAACCAGTTTTTTGAAAAGCAGTTTGGCTTGACAAACCTTCTACTTCATGCCCAAACCTTAGTCATCAAGCTTCCTGATACTTTAGAGACGCTTACCATTGAGGCCGAAATCCCACCGCATTTTAAAAAAACCTGTATAGACCTGGGCTGGGATCAGATCCGCTAGTTCCAATTGTCAGTCTTTTGGCAAAAAAAAATTACTTTAGAGCTATAAATGAATTCTATGAAAAAATCACTTCTATACCTTGGCCTTATTGCTTTGGCTACGACTTCATCTTTTGCGCAGCAAAAAAATGTGGAGAAAAAATTTGACAAAACTGGAGCTGTAGCTTCCCTTACTTATTTGACTTCTGACGAGTTAATGGGTAGAGACCCAATTCGTCCGGAGATTTCACTTGCATACGACTTTATTGCCGGCCAGCTGAAAGAATTTGGAGCTAAGCCAATACCTGGAGCTGAGGGCTACTTCCAAAATATTCCTTTTATGATGTCGGCACCACCTACTAAAGGAGAGATCAAATTCGGAGATTCAGTTTACGTTCAGGGTAAAAATATGCTCGTAATCAACGGGAATGCAATTTCTGGCAATTATGAGCTTGTCGAAGTTGGATTTGGATTAGCTGCTGATTTGGAAGGAAAAGACCTAAAGGGTAAAATCTTGGTAACTAATGTAGGCGCGCCTGATCGAATGAGTCCTGCTGATCTTTTCAGCCTTGGTGCGGAGAAAGCTAAACTAGCAGAAGCTGCCGGAGCAATTGGAGTCATTGAGCGATTCAATATTCCATCCATTCCTTGGCCCTTGATTTCAAATTATTTGAATCGTACTCAACTGGTCATCGATAATGGCGAATCTAGTAAGATGCCCTATATCTGGTTGGAAGATGTGAAAAACACCATCAAAAATCAGTTGACAGGTGGAAAGGCTACTGCAGACCTTTCCATTGAAGGAAAAAATAACAAGGCTATTGAAGGAAAGAATGTCTTGGCATGGATCGAAGGAACTGACATAAACTTGAAGAATGAATATGTCATGCTTTCGGCTCACTACGATCATGTCGGAGTGGGCAAACCTGATGCTGAGGGAGATTCTATTTACAATGGAACTCGCGATAATGCCGTAGGAACTGTTGCCGTCATGAATGCTGCAAAATACTTTGCTGCGAACCCTCCAAAAAGATCTGTTTTGATTGCACTTTGGACTGCTGAGGAAAAAGGACTTTTGGGTTCAGCCTATTTTGCGGAGAATCCACTAGTTCCACTGGATCAGATTATCTACAACCTTAACATTGATGGCGCAGGCTACAATGATACTTCGGTGATCACCGTAATCGGCCTTGGCAGAACCACTTCGGATAGCTTAGTAAGTGAGGCTGTTTCTGAGTTTGGATTAAAAGCTATTTCAGATCCTGCTCCTGAGCAAGGCCTCTATGATCGCTCTGACAATGTCAGCTTCGCCAAAAAAGGAATCCCTGCTCCTACCTTCAGTCTTGGCTTTACCGCCTTTGACGATGAGATCAATAAGTATTATCATAAGGCAGGAGATCAGGTTGAATCTCTCGACTTGGATTATGTGACCTTATATTGGAAAGCTTACATTTTGGCTGCTGAGAAAATAGGAAATGCTGCAATGAAGCCAGTTTGGACCGCAGGTGATAAATATGAAGAAGCTGGTAAAAAACTTTATGGGATCCAGTAACTAGAATTAATTTTCTTCTACCAACAAAAAAACCTGAGTCTTCAAAGACTCAGGTTTTTTTGTTGGTAAATAATTTATGATCTGTTTACCCAAACAACATCCCTGCTATTGTAGCAGTCATCAGACAAGCCAAAGACGCTGCAAGCAGAGCCCTAAGACCCAAGCGACTTAAGTTGCCCTGCTGATTGGGAGCGATAATACTGATTCCTCCCAACTGAATAGCAATCGAACTGAAATTAGAAAATCCGCAAAGTGCATAAGTTGCAATCACAATTGACTTGGGGCTAAGCGTGCCCATTTCCTTCATTTCGGAAAGGCTCAGGTAAGCCACAAATTCATTGATTACTGTCTTTTGTCCTAATAAACTCCCTATCTGAAGCGTATCAGCCCACTCAACTCCGATCACCCATGCAAAAATCCGAAATACCTGACCGAATAGATATTCTAATGAAAAGCCTTTGAACTGACCTCCCGTGCTGTTTACTACAAACTCATTTAACCCCGTCACATCCCCTAGGATTCCCATCAAAAGGTAATTGACAGCAGCAATGACAGCAATGAAAGCTAAAAGCATTGCCCCCACGTTTAATGCCAATTTCAAACCTTCAGAAGCTCCTATTGACATTGCATCGATGAGATTTACTCCCATAGCTTCCTCATTTACTTCAAGTTTTTCCTTTACTCTTTCCTTTTCTGTCTCAGGAATAAACATCTTGGACATCACTATCGCCGCTGGAGCATTCATTATACTAGCTCCTAAAAGATATGCAGCAAATTTGCTTTGCTCCTCCAAACTATCTCCTCCCAGGAAGGCTACATAGCCTGCAAGTACACCTCCAGCAATTGTCGCCATTCCACCTGTCATCAAGCACATCAGTTCAGACCTACTCATGTTAGGGATAAATGGACGAACCAATAATGGTGCTTCTGTCTGTCCCAAAAAGATATTTCCAGCAGCTGAAAGACTTTCCGGTCCAGAAAGGCGCATGGTTCGCGCCATAACCCAAGCGATACCAAAGACTACTTTTTGAAGAATACCTAAATAATACAAGCCAGCAGATACCGTAGAAAAGAAAATAATCGTAGGTAAAACCTGAAAAGCAAAAATAAACCCAAATCCATCCCCTGCTAAATCCCCAAAAATAAAGGCTGCCCCATCTCTACTAAAGCTTAGGAACTTCACAAAGCCTTCACTTAGATAACCAAATCCAGTGGCTACGATCGGGACTTTGGTAATTAAAAACCCAAAAACCAACTGGAGTAGGATCCCTATTCCAACTAGTCTCCAATCAATTTTCTTTTTGTCACTTGAAAAAATAAATGCGATCAGGACGATCACTGCTAATCCAAAGACACCTTTCAAATAATCCATTAAATTCGGCTGATTTTACGAAGGCCTAAAATTAAGAAATAGGACCTATAAAAAAAGCCCGATTTTCATCGGGCTCATATTTGTTTAATTCCGTTTGTTTATTTCGTCTCTAATTCGAGCCGCTCGTTCATAATCTTCATTTCCGATCGCTTTATCTAGCATTTGATTTAGCTTATCTAAACTGAAGTCTTTCAAAGAAGGCTCTTTTTTAGTGACGAATTTTTGAGAAGGTTGTTTTTCAGGACTTTTTTCTTCTGATCCCTCCACCTCATAATGCTCAACGGCACCTTCAGACATGGCCTTTTCGGTACAATAAACCGGACAGCCGAATCTGATCGCTATCGCAATCGCATCGGATGGACGTGCATCAATCTCGGTAGTAACCAAATCACTTTTTGACTGGATTTTGGCGTAATACACACCTTCTTTCATATCAGTAATTACGACTCGTTCGATTTCGTAATTAAACCCACTCGCAAAAGACTTAAAGAGATCATGCGTCATCGGACGATTAGGGATGATCTTTTCTATTTCCAGAGCGATGGCTTGGGCTTCAAACATTCCAATTACAATAGGCAATCTTCTCGTACCATTTACTTCTCCTAATACAAGAGTAAATGATCCCGATTGGGAATGGTTGGATGAAAGTCCTAAAATCTCCAGTTCTATATTTTTTTCCACAAAAATTTACAATTCAGCTTTGAGTGCCTCATTTAGTTTAGGAATCACCTCAAATGCATCGCCAACAATACCGTAATCAGCAGCTTTAAAAAACGGCGCCTCAGGGTCTTTATTGATTACCACGATGCACTTTGAAGAATTCACACCCGCAAGATGTTGAATAGCACCTGAAATTCCTACAGCAATATATAAAGTTGGAGCCACTTTCACACCTGTTTGTCCCACGTGTTCATGATGTGGTCGCCATCCGATGTCAGATACCGGCTTTGAGCAGCCAGTCGCAGCACCAAGTATTTTTGCCATTTCTTCCAGCATACCCCAGTTTTCAGGACCTTTCATTCCTCTTCCTCCCGACACTACAATATCCGCTTCAGGAAGTAATACTTCTCCTGTAGCTCGCTCTGTAGCCGTTATTTTTGAAGCGAAATCTGATTCAGAAAGAGTCACGACAAATTCCTCAACGGCAGCTTTTGAATCGTCGAGTTTTAAATCAATCGCATTCTTCTTGATAGCAAGAATTTTATTTTCAGTAGTCACCAAAGACTCAGCAAAAGCTTTTCCTGTGTAGATACTTCGCTTAACACTATATCCCGAATCTGTTTTCGGCAATTCTACTACATTGGAAACCAGACCAGCTTTAAGCTTGATCGAAAGACGTGCCGCAACAGCATCTCCCAAGGAAGACTTAGCAAGCACCAAAGTTTTGGCTCCGACAGATTTGAACGCCTGAGCAACAGCTGTCGAATGCGCCTGAATTACTCCGTCATTCAATTTGGAATCGGATGCATGAAGTACCTTCGAGGCTCCAGCTCCTCCTACTAAAGCTAATTCATCAGAGGAAATAGTCCCTAACGCTAGAGCGGTTACTTCTCCTTCGCTTGTTTGGTTTGCCAACGCTTTTGCAAAAGCAACCGCCTCCAAACTTGTCTTCTTTACTTTCCCTTCTGAATGCTCTATATATACTAATACTGACATAATCTCTTAATTTATAATGGGTTAAAATTGTTGGTTAGAGTACTTTTGCTTCGTTTTTCAATAATCTAACCAGCTCGGCCACATTATCTTTATCAACAAGTTTTACTGATCCTTTGGCAGGAGGCATTTCATACCGACTCACTTCCGCTTGGGTCTCATTAGACACTGCCTCAACCACATTCAAAGGCTTAGTCCGTGCGGACATGATTCCTCTCATATTTGGGATTTTCCATTCTGCGATTGGTTCTTGACATCCCGCGATTAATGGCAAAGTTGCTTCCAACATTTCCTTTCCCCCTTCGATTTCACGGGCCATTTTAACATTCGTTCCCTCCACTTCAAGTTTCATCACTGGAGAAAATGATGGCATATTCAAAAGCTCACCAACCATTCCATGAACCATTCCACCATTAAAATCGATAGATTCCCGACCCATTAAGATCAAATCATATCCACCTTCTTTGGCATAATGAGCAATCTGGCTGGCCACAAAAAACGAATCCTTCGGGTTAGCATTCACTCGAATAGCTTCATCTGCACCTATCGCAAGTGCTTTTCGTAGTGTTGGCTCAGTTTCGGCCTCTCCGACATTGAGTACAGTAAGTGTTCCTCCAGTTTGATCTCTCAATTCAACTGCTCTTGCTAGGGCATAGTCGTCATAAGGTCCGATTATAAATTGAACACCTGTGGTATCAAATTTGGTATTATCGGCAGTAAACTGAATCTTAGAGGTCGTATCTGGTACGTGGGTGATACAAACAAGAATCTTCATTGGTTTAGAGTTAGATTATTTTAGATTTATTTTGCGTGAAAATAACAGTAAGCACTTTAAGAAAAAAACTATTCATGGGCAATTTGGATCGAATCAAACTGATGAAACAATTTACGGAAGAAGAACCTGAAAATCCTTTTAATTGGTATGCATTAGCATTGGAATACAGAGAAATTGATTCAAATCAAACCGAAGAGCTGTTTTCTAAACTCCTTCAATCCCATAAAAGTTATCTGCCAACTTACTTTCCCGCAGCTCATTTTTTTGCTGAAGATGGACAAATTATGAAAGCACAAGAAATCTTCTTAGCTGGAATTGAAGTTGCCAAGGCTGATGACAATCAAAAAGCCCTCAAAGAACTAAAGAATGCCTATTTAAATTTTTGCTTTGAAAATGATTTGAATGATTGAAGCGAATTTCAATAGAAATCAATTCCTGTTTTAAACAATCTTTGCTAACTTCAAATTTATCAGGTCTTTAGATTCAAATCCATGATTACACAGCAAGATATGTTAGCTCACTTTCTTCCCATTTTTGAGAAAAGTGGGAAGAGGTATCGTAAGAAGAGTTTAATCAAAGCTAAAAAAGCGATTCTCGGAACGGTTGTCATCACTAAGACTTCCGATGGTGAGGAAACCAGAAACACCGCCCTCGAGGGGGATATGCTGGTCCAAAATCAAACAAGCTCCGAAGAACAATATTTGGTGAAAGCAGAAACTTTTGAATCTAAGTATGAGATGATTGATTCCCTAGGAAGCGGTTGGGCCTGCTACAAGCCAAAAGGAATAATGATAGGCTATGAACTTGCTGAGGAGGATTTAAAATCATTTGGCGTTTCGGAACGGATTGAATTCCAAACCCCTTGGAAAAACACCATGTTTGTCAGAAAGGGAGATTTTTTGGTAACCCCAGCCGACCGGACCGAAATCTACCGCGTAGCTCGTAAAGAGTTTCTGGAAACTTACCAGGTACTTTAAGGCTTCAATACAATTTTTCCTAATTGCTCCCCATCCCGCATTCTGTCAAATGCCTCCACTGCAGAATCAAAAGAATAAACAGAGTCGATAATCGGTTTGATTTGATAGGTCTCGACTAATTCAAGCATTTCCAAAAAGTCCTGATCTGAGCCCATTGTCGTACCAATCAATTTAATCTGATTCCAAAAGATTTTTCGTGCTTCCAGCTTGCTGGGATTCCCTAAAGTAGCACCGAAGAAGACGATCTTTCCTCCTGGCTTGATCACATTTAACAAATGATTAAAAGAATCACCTGCAGCACTATCTATGATCAAATCAAACCCACCGGTTTCTTCAAGGGCTTGATTGGTCCAATTATGATCCATGTAATTGAATCCGGCTTTTGCGCCTAATTCTAATCCTTTTTTGATTTTTTGATTACTGCTACTGCTGATGTACACATTGGCTCCCAGCGCTATTCCAAATTGCGCAGCAAACTGAGCCACTCCTCCTCCAAAACCAGTGACGAGTAGGTTCTCCCCTTTTACTAAATTCCCTTGATAGTTTAGCGCACGGTAAGCTGTCAAACCTGCCAGTGGTAATGCTGCAGCTTCCTCCCAAGATAAATGAGCTGGTTTCTGATGAATACGATCCGAAGGCACAATTACAGATTCTGCCAAAGTACCGTTGCGAGGCATTCCTAAAATCTCAAAAGATGAACTTTGTACTTTTTGATTTTGACCCCAATTCAAAGCAGGGTTAATGATCACTTCTCTACTTAAATAATTGGAATCAACCCCTTCACCGATCTCAGTAATGATTCCGGCACCATCAGAACCCATCACTGTCCCCTCGGTAAGATTTGGGTATAAACCTTTTCTACACCATTCATCTCGGTGATTAAGGGCAGCAGCTTTGATGAGCACACGAACTTCTCCAGGTTTTAAAATCCGGCTAGGCACTTCGGTATACGCTATTTTTGAGGGCTCATGCTGAGCCAGAGTTATTGCTTTCATGGTAAATTAAAATACTGGAGGACGATCATTACGATCAAGCAGATCGTCTGAATCATCTTGATTTGCACGGCTTTGAATCTTGATGGTATTTCCACTGTCAAATTCTGACACGCCACTGGATTGACTGGAGAAAGAAGGGCGATAAACTTCATTTCCCATTTGTTGATTACCCATTCCCCCAAAATTATCGAGGTCTGTGAACTTGGTGTATTTACCAATGAATCTAAGTTTCACATTCTCTAATGAGCCATTTCTGTGTTTTGCAATGATTATCTCACCTACTCCTTGGGTAGACTGCGAATTCTCATCCTCTGTGATGCCGTAGTATTCTGGTCGGTAAAGGAACATTACCATATCTGCATCTTGCTCAATGGAACCTGATTCTCTCAAATCTGAAAGTTGAGGACGCTTATCTCCACCTCGAGTTTCGACTGCTCGGGATAACTGGGAAAGCGCAATAACCGGCACTTCTAATTCTTTTGCGATTTTCTTCAAAGCTCGAGAAATACTTGCGATTTCCTGCTCTCGATTCCCTCCGTTTCCACCATTTTTGGAATCTCCGGTCATGAGCTGTAAGTAATCAATTACAATTAGCTGGATATCATGCTGCGCTTTGAGTTTTCGACATTTTGCCCGCAATTCCAAAATAGAAAGTGCGGGTGTATCGTCCACAAAAAGAGGAGCTTTTGATAATTTGGCTGTTTTATGAACCAATTGTGCCCATTCATGCTCGGCCAATTGACCCTTTTTGATTTTATCAGAATCCAATTCTGCCTCCCCACTAATCAATCGATTGACCAATTGAATTGAGGACATTTCTAGAGAGAAAATTGCAACCGGCTTATTATGATCTACTGCAGCATTTCGGAGTACAGAAAGAACAAATGCCGTTTTACCCATCGCTGGACGTGCTGCAATAATAACCAAATCCGATTTTTGCCAGCCGGAAGTAACCCGATCCAAGGCAGTAAATCCTGAAGGAACTCCTGTCAAACCATCTTTTTGGAGCTTTCTTGCTTCCAATTCGATGATTGCTTCCCGCATAATGGACTTCATGTCAGAGTAGTTTTTACGGATATTCTTTTCCGAAATCTCAAAAAGACTCTGCTCCATTTTATCCAAAAGCTCGAAGACGTCGGTAGTTTCCTCATAGGCATCCCGCTGAATATCCGAGGAGATTCGAATCATTTCGCGCTTGATGGATTGCTCAGTTATGATTCGAGAATGGTACTCGATATTGGCTGCAGAGGCAACTTTAGAAGTAAGTTCTGTAATATAAAAGGCTCCACCTGCAGTCTCCAAAGCTCCATTTTTCCGAAGCTGAGCAGTCACTGTCAACAAGTCGATAGGTTGACTATCGGTGAATAAATCTAGGATTGCCTGAAAAATAACTTGATGGGCATCTTTGTAAAAGCTTTCGACTTTAAGAATATCAATCACATTAGTTAAAGCGTCTTTCTCTAACATCAGAGCACCCAAAACTGCCTCTTCTAAGTCTATCGCCTGTGGAGGGACTTTTCCCAGCTGAGATGAAGGCGTAGATAAGTTAGGTTTACGGGTGATTCTTGGATTGGTGTTTTTCTCGGTCATATAACAAATGTATTCCCTTTGAGTCAAGAGTTTTGAACAACTTTTACAAAAGTTATCAACAGTCTAACAAGCAAAAATCAAGCCCTTGATTCGGAATTACTTATAGTAAACCCCATTCCGATAACTGCGGAACATGCTACAAAGCATTGCCCAAGAAAAATGCCAGAGCATTTCAGAAAGTGGAATATTAAATATTCTAAAACCCAAAACTGGCAGTTCAAGCATCCCGTATTTATCCCAGAAATGAGGAAAAAGGAAGTTGAAATTGAGGTAATAAATCAAGAAAGAAATACCTAGCGTTGCAAAGGCAGAAATGATTGACAAACTGATCAAATCTGGTCGCTGTATCCAGATATAAACAGATAAAAGAAAGAAGGTCAAGAAAGTAACATAGCCAGAATGAATGCCTAAAACCATACTAAACAAGGTCAAACTGCCACAGCCGATCAAAAAGAGATAGAAGAAATCCTTGTTTTTAGCTGGCGTTTGTTTAGTATAGTTTATCTGTCTTTTGGTGAATGAAGAATGGATGTAACCTCCCACTCCAAACAAAGCAAAACCTATAATATAATCCTCTATTCCAACTACTCCTTCCCCAAAAAGAGTCGGCGGACGCCAATAATCCCGAAAGTACCAAACCTCAGCGAGGACTCCCATCAACCCTCCCACTGCTCCTACCTTGATCATCCCACTTTTCCAAGGATTTTTCCAATAAATAATCAACCAAACGGCGACATATAAAAAGGAAAGACTGAGGTAAGCAAATTTATCTGGAAGCATCTGATTGAAAGATTGCCCGAAATTAGCAAAATTGTAGGAGCGCAAAAAAACTTTTAAAATTCAGCTTATAGGGTTCGTCTACGGGGTATTATTTTTAAGTTTGGGTAGAAATACGACCTAAACCACATGAGTAACTACCACTTCATCGCCATTGGTGGCGCTGTAATGCATAATTTGGCCTTGGCCTTGGTTCAAAAAGGCTATCAGGTCACTGGGTCTGATGATGAGATCTATGAGCCTTCACGAACCCGACTTGAGAAAGCTGGGATCTTGCCTGCCACATACGGATGGTTTCCCGAGAAAATCACCAAAAATCTGGATGGAATCATTCTTGGGATGCATGCTCGGATCGATAATCCCGAGCTGCAAAAAGCCCAAGAACTTGGAATTCCAGTTTACTCATTTCCGGAATTCATCTTCAATCAAAGTCAGAATAAAAAAAGAGTCGTCATCGGTGGCTCTCACGGAAAGACCTCCATTACCTCCATTATTCTACATGTATTGAAAGATCAAAAAGTTGATTTTGATTACTTGGTTGGAGCGCAGATTGAGGGATTTGATTTGATGGTAAGACTATCAGATGCGCCTATCATTATTATTGAAGGGGATGAATACTTGACTTCACCGCTGGATCGAAGATCAAAATTCTTCCATTACATGCATGATATCGCATTGGTCAGCGGGATTGCTTGGGATCATTACAATGTTTTTCCTGATTTTGAGGGTTACAAATCACTCTTTAGTCAGTTTATGGAAATGACTCCTGCGGCTGGAGAATTGATCTATTGCGCTGCTGATCCGCTCGTAAAAACTGCTGCTGAAAATGTCCAGATCGAAGGGAAGAAAACTCCCTATACGGCACATCCTTCACTGATCGAGTCAGGAAAAACATTCCTAAAAACTGAATCAAGGTTAATCCCAATTCATATTTTTGGAGAACATAACCTCCAGAATCTCCAAGGGGCTATGAATATCTGCAAATCATTAGGTGTGAGTCCTGAGGCTTTTTATGAAAGTATTCAATCATTTAAAGGAGCCGCAAAACGTCAAGAAGTGATTTTGGAAACAGAAACAAGCACTATTTATAGAGACTTTGCCCATGCCCCTTCTAAGCTGCAAGCAACAGTCCGGGCGGTAAAGACACAATTTCCAGAAAGACAATTGGTTGCTGTACAGGAATTACACACCTATTCCTCACTCAACAAGGCTTTTCTGCCAAATTATGCGAATACAATGGCCGCTGCTGATCTTGCTATTGTATATTTGAATCCTCATGCAGTAGCATTAAAAAAACTTGAGCTAATGGACGAGGAAACTCTAAGAGAAGGTTTCAAGCGACCAAATTTAAAATTATTTACGGATAGCTCAGCGTTAAAGGATTACCTTTTATCACTGGATTATTCTAATTCCAACCTACTTTTGATGAGTTCGGGTAACTATGACAACATGGACCTCGAAGGGATCAAAGCGAAATTCAACTAATCATGAAATTACATCTAAAAAACTCCATCGCATTTTTTGACCTAGAGGCTACTGGGACAAATATTTCTACTGATCGAATTGTGGAGATTTCGATTGTGAAGCTCCACCCCAATGGTGAACAAGAAATCTATACCAGACAAGTAAATCCTACCGTACCTATCCCCCCGGAAGTTTCCTTGATTCATGGGATTTATGACAAAGACATTAAGGACAAACCCACTTTCAAGGACTTGTCAAGAGAGATTTTCAACTTTATCGGCCAGTCGGATCTTTCAGGTTTCAATGTCTTAAAATATGATATTCCTCTTTTAGTGGAGGAATTTCTAAGATCAGGAATCGAATTTGATCTCGATAAGCGGAATCTGCTCGACTCCCAAAAAATCTTCCACATGATGGAAAAGCGGAATTTGACGGCAGCATACAAATTCTATTGTGGGAAAGACCTCAAGAATGCACACAGCGCTGAAGCAGATACCTTGGCAACAATGGATGTGTTCACCTCTCAAATAGAGCGATACCTGGGACAAGAAATGGAAGATCTGCAGGGAAATAAGTTAGGAGTCTTTGAAAATGATATGAAAAAACTTCACGACTTGCTAAATGAAAAAATGGTGGATTTAGCAGGAAGATTTGTCTTCAATGACAAAGGTGAAGAGGTCTTCAATTTTGGAAAGCAAAAAGGGAAAACCATTCCTCAAGTGCTTAAAGAAGAGCCAGGCTATTACGACTGGATGATGCGCGGTGATTTCCCACTTGACACCAAGCGAAAGCTCACTCAGGTGAAATTGAGAGGGTTTAATCAGTAAAAAGTAAGTAGTTAGCTATTAGAATCAAGAGTTTACAAACAAGAGATTTTGGGAAATTGGATAAATTAATTAACCGTCTCAAAAATGATAAAAATAAAAAGTCCGAAGGTTTTCCTCCGGACTTTTTCATGATGACTAGTCGAACCCTATGATGAAAATCAAACAAACTACTGATTCTCAATTTATCCTGATTTGTACTTTTTATTTGGCACTAAATACTTGATACTATTTTCTCTAATCTTGACTCTAGTATCTTGGCTCTAATATCTTGGTTCTTGGCTCTAGTACCTTAATTCTATTGACTTCCTACTTAGCCGCTTCATAATACTTCAGCGCCTTGGGCATTTGCTGATTCAATTTCTGTATTCTAGAGTCAGGTCCTGGGTGAGTGGATAAAAACTCAGGGGGCGCTGCGCCTCCATTTGCGGACATTCTTTCCCAAAAAACAGGAGCCTGTCGAGGATCATATCCCGCAATAGCCATAAAAGTAAGTCCCAACTCATCTGCCTCTAATTCGTGCTTTCGAGAGAAACTAAGCATTCCCAGTTCACTTCCCAAACCAACTGATTGCATAAAGATAGATTGCGTTAAGGTTGGATTTTGACCAATTGCGGAGGACACCAAACTGATTCCAAAATTAGCGACCAATCCATTTGACATTCGCTCTCTGGAGTGTGCTGCGACAGCATGAGCAATCTCATGCCCCATCACCACGGCTATTCCAGTATCATCTTGGGTAATAGGCATGATTCCCGTGTAAAAAGCCACTTTCCCTCCTGGCATACACCAAGCATTAACTTGATCACTTTGAATCAAATTGAATTGCCAATCGAAGGACTGGGCAATTTCAGGATAACCTTCTTGGATCAAAAATTTCTCAACAGCAGCGGCCATTCGTTTGCCAACCCGCACCACAGCTTGTCCTTGAGTAGTATTGGTTACTATTTTTTCCTCCTTCAACACTTGTTTGTATTGTTCATTTACCAGAGGCATGATTTCCGCGTCAGAAACAGTATCTAACCGAGCTCTTCCAGTTAATGGAACTTTAGAACAGGCATAGAGCATCAATCCTAAGGCTAGAAAAGTGATAATCTTTTTCATGATAATTAGTTATTTCTTTCTTGCGTTCAAATAGAATACCAGAACCATTTTTTCTTTATTTTTAGTTTCAAATATAAAGCTATGGAAACTACCCAAACTCAAATCAACCTGAATGCAAAAGCGATTGACTATCAAAAAAAGATGTGCAATCCTATAGTTTTTTGGTTTGCGATGCTTGCTAAGCTTCCCTCAGCCATTTTTTGGAGATTACGAGTCAAGACTCTTTCAACTGAAAAATGCGAAGTCACTATCCCTTATTTCTGGCGTTCCCAAAACCCTTTTAAGTCCATTTATTTTGCTGCGATGGCAGGAGCTGCCGAACTCAGCACAGGCGCACTTTGTCAGTTGGCTTTAGCAGGCAGAGGGAAATTCTCCATGCTGGTTGTAGATTTTCGAGCTGAATATTTCAAGAAGGCAAATGAGAAAATAACCTTCACTTGTAATCAGGGGCTCGAATTATTCGAATTAATCGAGCGCATGGAAGTCAATGGAACCGGACAATTGATGATGGTCTCAAGTGGAAAAAGTCCCTCTGGTGAAGAAGTAGCAAGGTTCTATGTGACATGGTCCTTCAAGCGGAAATCTTAATAAATCCAATCTTTTTCTCTGACAATAAAAGAATTGAAATGGGCATAGACTCGATCTTTTGGCCAATCTAAAAACTCATGATGGGTATTTCCTTCATTGTACCGAATGACTAATTTATCCCATTGAGGACGAACTAGTTGGTATTTGATCATCAGGTTTTTCCTAACTGAATCTGATTCAATAACCGCATAATATCCCGCTCTGCGTCTATCCCATTCTTGCTTTTTTTCATATTCACGAGCTAATCTGGCCTTTTTAGTGAAATACGAAATTGCACCATAAACTGCATATCCCCCATTTGGAGAACCTGAAGGACCGGCAGTAACTTGGCCTTTTGGAGATTTCTCCCTTATCTCATTTGGGTCAATGACGGTAAGTTTCCCGTCTTTGAATCGAAACGCATAAGGCTCGGATTTCACCTCAAATGTTGGGAGAAATCTTGCCCGATCTTGAATCTGAATTTGTAAATAACGATCAGAGCTAAGTAAAATCTTCTGATCTAAAAATCCTGGGAAAGTGATCCGTAAGCTGTCTCCAGGTCGAGCTTTTAAGTTAAAATAGCCTCTCGAATTAGTCGAATCATTTTCCGATGAACCGATCACCTCGACAAAAACTCCTTCCAAATACTTCTGATCAGAAGCATCCAGCACGTTTCCTGAATATGACAATTGGCCAAAAGCCAAACTAGCATGAAGTAAAAAGAAAAACCCCAGAACCCATTTTTTCATCTGCCCGAAAATTATGGGGTTTCGACTACCAAAGAAAATATTATCAGTTAAAGAACCTTAAGTGAGTTAACTCCATAATATTGGCTTATTCTATTCCAAGCAATTGATCTGTGCCAAGAAACTCATCATTTTCTGTTCGATACCAAGATCGATTTGCTGGGATCTTTAATCCCTTATACTCCTTTACTCCAGCCAAATAAATAATCTCCCCCTTCTGATTAGGTTCATCTTGATAGAATTTATATGCTTCCATTTGGAACGTTTCCGGATCGATGTAGAAATACCAAATGTCTTTTTCGTAAGGCACCCGAGCTACCAAATAACTTTTACCTTTCAATTCCTCTTTCCCCACTTCTTGATCGATTTGAGTTCCCGGATCATTCAGCTTCATGGGAAGTCCCCAGAGGTAGGTATAATAGTCTCGCATCCGGATAGCGCGCTCATTTTCTATTTCTCCATTGAAAACTTGAACGGAGTCATACCAAACGATGTAATTCAAGTCTTGATTTCGATAGACCATTTTGGATAATTTATTCTCCAAGCTGACAGAATAGGATCTGGATTCTCGTGGAGCGGGCAAACTGTCCGTAAATTTGAATGTAGCTTTTAGCTTAGGCCATACCTGATTTGGATCATGAAATTCAATAGATTTTTGGATCAGCTCGGGACCAGTCAATTGATTCGAAGGATTTTCGCAAGCGAAAGTAATCAGGGAGAATAAAAAAAGGTAGTGCTTCTTCATAGTTCTAAATTTCTTTAATCTACCTAATTTCGAGAAATGAATTTCAAACTTACCCGTTTTGCTCCCACCCCAAGTGGATTTTTACATCTTGGAAATTTGTATTCCTTTTTGGTGACCAAAGTTTTGGCTGAAAAGCATGGCGCAAAAATCCTGCTTCGAATCGATGATCTAGATCAGGAGCGCTATCGGGAAGAATATGTACAAGACATATTTGACACATTGGATTTTATGGAACTTAGCTACGAGCTAGGACCCAAAAATCTCAAGGAATTTGAAAATGATTGGTCTCAAGTTCATCGAATGGAACAGTATCAGCTAGGACTTGCTGAATTGAGTGAAAAAAAGCTAGTATTTGCCTGTGATTGCTCCCGCAAAAAAATCCAAGAAATGGATTCTAGCGGTTACTATTTAGGGCATTGCCAGGATCGTCGAATTCCATTAGATCGAAAGGAAGTCACTTGGCGCTTTAATGCTCTGGAAACTGATTTTGTTAAATTAAAATCCTATCCTAATCAGCTCAATTCTTCATTAATCTTACCGACCGATATTGCATTTTCAATTTTAAGGAAAAAAGACCTTAAGCCCGCTTATCAACTTACTTCCTTGATTGATGACCTCCTTTTTGAGGTCGATTTGATCGTCAGGGGACAGGATTTGTATAGCTCATCTTTGGCTCAACTTGCACTGGCTGAAAAGCTTTCTAAGTCAGAATTCCAAAACACCACGTTTTTTCATCATCCAATTTTAAAGGGGCCCAAAAAGAAAAAACTATCTAAATCAGACGGATCCACTTCGATCAGAACCATTCGGGAATCAGGCAAAAAGTCAAAAGACATTTATAAAATGCTAGGGGAATACCTTGGAAATCCAGAAATAAAGGACTTTGAAAGCTTTAGAGCGCAATTCTTAAACGCCTAAAAAACCGACTTCAATTACGGACTATTTGCCTTTCACCACAAAAACCCCCGATAAAGTAAGCTTCAACGGGGGTTCTAGGAAATTTAAACCCACTCCACAGTAGGCTTTTCAAGATTAGCCGAACAGATCTCTCGGCACTTTAGACTTGGAACATGGCACTAAATTCTATTGGATCTCCGCTCTTGATTCTTTGTTCAAGACTCTCTGAGTTTATTGATACTAAAATCTTGTTTCTCAATCAATACTTCGCGGGCATTCCAGGAGCAACTTTAGAATTCTCGATAAACTGTCGAATATCCTCATTAGAGGTCGCCAA
>JAFMBQ010000346.1 GCA_017858365.1 Algoriphagus sp.
GGAAAAGGCTTTTGATAAACATGCTCTTGAATCATGGTAGCAGTCAACCCAAATCTTTCTATCAGTTCATTCTTGATCGATTCAGGCATTTCATCATGGATGAAATCACTGAGAAACTTCCTCCCGATATAGCCTCCTCCACCTTCATCACCCAGGATATATCCGGGTGCCGGTCTCGTATCTATAATCTTTAGCCCATCGTAATCACAGCTATTTGAGCCCGTCCCAAGAATACATGAAATCCCTGGATTATGTCCGCAGGTAGCCTTTGCGGCGGCAGAAAGATCATGATCCACCTCAATCTTAGCATGAGGGAAAATTGTTTTCAGCGCAGAAGTCACTTCATCATTCCGGCCCTGACTTGAGCAGCCTGCGCCATAGTAATAGATTTCTTCAATCTCGCTTTCCAGATTGATCAGAAAATCATCCCGCATCTGGATCGCCATTTCTTCAGAGGTTTGATAATAGGGATTGAATCCTACCCCTCTGTGTTGACTTACTTTCCCATTCTTATGAATTACTCTCCAGTCTGTCTTACTGGAGCCACTATCTGCGATTAATATCATGCTATGCGAGATACCCTATTGGAATAAATTTTTCGAAAACTTTCTCAGTGTGAGGTGCATCGGGCAATTCTTCAGTCAAGTCTTGACCAGCCCAATGTTCATAATGCTTTCCATTTCTCCACATCCTTGAGCCCGTTAGATCATAAATTATACCCCGATAGGCAACCCAGATCTCAGGCTTGTCTTGCCCGTTTCTTAGCGCAAGCTGTTGCTTGGTGTAGACTTTCATTAGAGCATTTTAATCTGAGCATTGATCCATCGCTCGGGAATTTCCCCTTTTTGAGCAGTTTGATAGTCTGCATAGCTGCATGGAACGGTACTCATCCGATCAAATCGCTCTTTATCTTGGCTAGGTACCTCAAGCCACCACTTGCCACTACGCTTACTCTTATAAAAAACCAACGTACTTGGCTTTGTATCCAAAGAAACAGTGTATTTGATGTAATCGCTGCTTTTGAAGGACAGACTGTCCTTCCTGGAATAAAAACCCTCCATGAAGTACCAAATCATCACAGAAATCACCTTTGCAGTTTTATTGACTGCATCATCATAATAAGGCTCATAGCCATAAACCCCAAAGGAGCTCAACTTTTCATTTGTACCTGCAAACCAACAAATTTGGCAAGCTTCTTCCGCAGTAAGCCCGAAAGGCTGAGGGTCCATTGATCCAGGAGCATCTGCAGATTGGATGGCATTAAGATCAAAACTCAATAAGTCAGCATTTCTTATCAAAGGCTCCACCTCTTTAAATTCAGCTCTAAGCTCGCCTAATCGCACGTGTTCGAAATACAACTTTTCCAAAACATTAATCAAGGTAGGATCTACCAAAAAACTTTGATAGCCGAGATGGGAATAAGAGAAAAGGAAATTAGGCTGATGTAAAATAATATCTTGAGTATGCTGATCCGTAGCGGGACCATTCTCCTCCATATCAAACTTAGCATCCACAGTCAACAGACTGACCAGCTTTTTCATCTTCTGATACGAAAGATATTGACCATAGTCGAGATCATGTGACCCTCCGAAATAAATGGGGAGAATTTGATTTTTCATCAATTGCCCCCCAACTTCCTTCATCCGATCATAGGTTTCTTCTCGAGTTTCCCCTGAAATCAAATCTCCTAAATCTGCAACTCTATAAGAACCTAGTCCTTTTTTAAGCTCATAAAGTTTCTCTCTGATCTCGTTGCTTCCCCGGTTTGCACTTTCAATTTTGGAAGCTCCTCTATTTTCTTTTAACCCTACCAAGGCAATTTGAACTCCTTTCAAGTCAGGAAAATCTTCGCCAAAAAAATGGATTTGTTTAAAAAAAGAACTCTCTGAAAAATTTTTCTGCCAAAGGTATTCAGGTACTGGATCAAAATAGGATTGAATGGTCATGCTGGACTTAGGTGTGAAGTAAAAATAATCAAAAATGGTTCTTAAATAAAAAATCCCGCCTAAGCGGGATCTTATTTTTGATTATCCTCCGAAATCGTCAAATCGAATATTTTCTTGGGGAATACCCAGATCATCTAGAAGTTTCAAAACAGCTGCGTTCATCAAAGGAGGCCCGCAGAGGTAATATTCCACTTCATCTGGCTCTGGATGATTCTTCAAATAATTATCAAAAAGAACCTGATGAATGAATCCTACGTAACCATCCGCCTCTTTGTCTTCAAGTGATTTTTTGATTTTCCAGTTATCTTCAGGAAGAGGTTCAGAAAGACCAATATTGAATTGGAAGTTCGGGAAATCTTTTTCGATATCTCTAAATTGAGGCGTATAGAATAACTCTTTCTTAGATCTTCCTCCATACCAATAAGAAACTTTTCGATCTGTCTTCTCTGTATGGAAAAGGTGAAAGATGTGTGATCTTAATGGAGCCATTCCTGCACCGCCACCGATGTAAATCATCTCTCGTTGGGTAGGATTAATATGGAATTCACCATAAGGACCAGAAATCATTACCTTATCTCCCGGCTTCCTCCCAAAAACATATGAGGAACATACGCCTGGATTGACATCCATCCACCTATTATTTGCTCTATCCCAAGGTGGAGTCGCGATACGAATCGTCAACATTACAATGTTACCTTCTGCAGGGTGGTTGGCCATAGAATATGCTCGGAATAGTTCCTCGTCATTTTTCATGACCAAATCCCAAAGTCCAAATTTATCCCAATCGCTTTGGTATACATCAGCAGGGTGACCCAAATCTGGATGTGGAGTGATATCCATCCCTTTGAAATTCACAGTGATAGCCGGAACATCAATCTGAATGTATCCTCCAGATTCAAAATCAAGTGTTTCACCCTCCGGAAGCTTTACTTTAAATTCTTTGATAAAAGTAGAAACGTTATAATTCGAAACTACTTCGCATTCCCACTTCTTAATACCGAAGATTTCTTCCGGAACACGAATCTTCATATCATTCTTCACTTTCACCTGGCATGCTAATCGAACGTTGCTTTGCTGCTCAGCACGGCTAAGATGACCTATCTCGGTCGGAAGCACTTCTCCCCCGCCCTCTTCAATGATACACTTACACATTGCGCAGGTCCCTCCTCCACCACATGCGGATGGAAGGAAGATTTTCTGACCTCCTAGAGTCGACAAAAGCGTCGTTCCGGCAGAAGTTATGATTGGAGAACTAGTATCCCCATTGATAATGATGCTCACATCTCCCGACGCAACAAGTTTTGATTGTGCAAAGAGGAGAATAAAAACCAGTAGCAGTATGATAACGGTAAAAGCTACAATGGATGTAATAATTACAGAACCCATGAAATTTTTGTTTAATTTTTCTTAGGAATTTGGCCCCAGTATGGGAACACAAATATATTTATAAATCACTAACACAGGACATATTCCTGATCAAATTTGAACTCATTTTAGAACAAGTATAATTGAATAACTGATTAATTGTTCAAGAGGTTTAATAAAGTGGTCAACCTAGATTTCAACTGCCTCCTATCGATGATGAAATCAAGAAATCCGTGTTCCAATACAAATTCAGAACTTTGGAAGCCTTTTGGTAGATCTTTTCCAATTGTTTCACGAATAACTCTTGGGCCAGCAAATCCTATCAAAGCTCCTGGCTCTGCGATATTAAAATCACCTAGCATTGCATAAGAGGCAGTTACTCCACCTGTTGTGGGATCAGTAAGAAGCGAGATATAGGGAATTCCTGCCTGGTCAAGCAGGGCAAGCTTAGCAGAAGTTTTAGCCATTTGCATCAGAGAAAAACCTGCTTCCATCATTCTTGCTCCTCCTGATTTGGAGATCATCAAGAAAGGAATTTTATTTTTTAAAGAATGGTCGATGCCTCGCGCAATTTTCTCGCCCACTACCGAACCCATAGATCCTCCGATGAAATTAAAATCCATACAGCAAACTACAATGTCTAAGCCATTCATCTTGCCTACTCCAGTCCTAACGGCATCGTTCAATTCTGTTTTTTCGATTGTGGCTACTATTCGAGCATCGTACGGTTTGGTGTCTGTGAATTTCAGAGGATCACCAGATTTCATATTTGCGTCTAATTCCTTAAATTTATTCTGATCAAACAGGATTTCAAAGTATTCTTTTGAGCCTATTTTAACATGAAATTCATCATCGGGGCAGACAAAGGAATTATTTTTCAATTCTCTGGTATGAATAATACTCCCATTTGGGGTTTTAAACCAAAGGCCATCAGGTGCATCTTTCTTGTCTGCGGTAGATGTTTTGATCCCTTTATCTGTTCTTTTAAACCAAGCCATATTGAGTTTCTATTTTTTTTTGAAAAATCAAAGGTTACAAATTTAGCCTATATATCTGGTAAATAAAATCAAAGTAAAATTGACTCAACTAGGTGAAATACTAGTTTTGGAGCCAAATAATCTAATATAATTTGACAGATAAAATTTACTCACAAGTAAAAAGAAGGGGGTAATTTTATCAAACATAATTAAACCCGACACGAAAACTTTTAAATAAGCGATTCCATCTCCTCAAGCCTGTAAATTTTTTGCTCACTTGAAATTGAGAAATCCTGCAATTTAATCAATGGCAGTTTCTTATTTTTTCCAATGATATGCCAATCAGGAGGGCTTGATAACCAATTTCCATCTGCATCTTTCATATGACTTCTGTCGGAAAAAAAGGAGTCAATGTAATCCCTCGCATTTATCGATTTGAATAAAGGCAAATCGCCTTCTTTTGAATGATCTTTTTTTGCAAAAGTCAATTCAAAATATTCCTTAGCGCTAATCGGGAGTGGCAGAGTGGAATCAAAATCATAAACCAAATTTACTTCTTTAGTAGATGCTAGCATAATTACATGGTAATTCCACCAGACCACTTCGTCATCATTAATAGATTTTTGAAATCTAAACGGGCAATTTTTTAAGGGGTTAGAAACGATAAGAACTTTTTTTGTAAAGCCCTTT
>JAFMBQ010000019.1 GCA_017858365.1 Algoriphagus sp.
GGGATATAATCATCCCCCTGTGTGTCGGCCACTCGTCATGGGTATTTCATATGATGAGAGGAAAAACTTTATCGGATTTACTTTATCTGACGGAAAAATTATAAGAGTATCAGATTGAACTAAAAATTTTCCCGTTTTTTGACTTAGTTGCATATCACCACCAGCATTAGTATAAAAAATTGAATCTCCCTTAAATTCATAAAAAGTATTATCCAATGTAAAATCCATAGATTCCATAACTCTTATTCTTTGCTCATCTGTCGAGTTAATAAATTGTTGACTATTTAAAATAGCCTCCATTGCAGTAAATTTTGTTAGCTTCCATTTACCCTCAAGTGATAAAGTTAGAGTTTGTAGAATGAGAAATACAACTAAAGTTATGTGTTTCATATAAAAGTATTATAGACCCGCAGAAGGAGCTCCGCGGGTCTGTTTTAAATTAAGTTTGTGGGCAATTTCTTTCCCACGAATCGTAAAGAATCAACCATAATTGATCTGACCCTTGAAATCCTCCGCCAAAAAGTAAGGTGTAAGCATCCTCACAATACCCTGTTCCCACCAGATTTTCCATCTGGTCATTTGTTAATTTTTCCATGATTTTAAAAGTTTTGGTTATTAAAAATTAAATTGTTGGATGATTTTAAATCTTATTTTTCACAGTTCCAAATCACTGACTATCAGACCACTGGAAATGAACCTAAGCCTATGCCTCTTGTAACTAAAATTCAGAATATTATTCTGAATATGGGCTACTCATCTCCTAAAACAATAGGTTTAATTTGGATAATTGAATTTTCTCCAAATTAAATTTTTTTTCGTTTTTATTTCAATTCTTATTGAATAAAACTAATTTTATTTATTGTTTCAAACTGAATAATTAGAAATTCTATTGCTCTGCTGCTTAGACGTTTGGGAAATGTAGTTAGGGGAAGAACGTCGACACTTCATTGCCGATAGGTATCAGCAGTAATCTCGAAGCTAGATCTAAAGATTTTGCTCTTCGAGTCCCGATAGTCGGGAGGAATCTCCCATGGGTAATAATAATCGCAGTGTGAAACTTTTTAGTCATGCGCGATTTGATCTCACAAAATTACCTTATGAAGCCTTTCTCTATTCAAAAACAAAAAAACTATTCGAATTACCCAATCAAAACCCTAAATTAAGGGTATAAATCGAATATCACTTATGAAATACTTTTCTAAGGCCATGATCGGTCTAGACCTTACAGAAATGGATGACATCCTTATTGAAAAGACCATCGTCTTTTTAAAATTTTTAGGAATCGAAAAATGTTATTTCGTTCATGTGGCAAAAGACCTCGCTATTCCGCAAGAAATTCTTGATAAGCACCCAGAGCTTTTAGCACCAAGCGATGAATCGATTGAGGAAAGGATTGCTGATAAATTGAAGCATTTCGACTTCCCTTCAACTATAGAAATTGAAATATTTGCTGAAGAAGGTGAGGATCAGATGGAAATTTTTTTACGCTGGGCTTTGATCAAGGATGTGGATTTGATCATCATGGGAAGAAAGGAAACTTTGGAAGGAAATGGCTCCTTGGCCAAAGGAATTGCAAAGAAAGCTCCCTGTTCCATCTTGATGCTTCAGGAAAAAAGACCTGCTGGACTTCCTAAGAAAATCATGGTTCCAACAGATTTCTCTGATCATACTGAAATGATCTATCAGTTCAGTGAGCGAATTTGTAAGGATCTTCACGCAGAGCTAGTCCCGGTTCATATCTACCAAGTCCCACATGGCTATTCAAAAACAGGAAAGACCTTTGAGGAATTTTCAGAAATCATGAAAGAAAATGCCAGTAAGGACTTTAAGAAGTTCCTTCATAAAAACAACCATCGAGATTTAGATTGTCATTTTGTATTAAATGAGAGTGGAGATGAGGGGAAATTATTATTAGAAGAAGCAAATAAGATCAATGCCGACATGATTCTACTCGGCTCCAGAGGAAGGACCAAGTCTGCAGCTATCCTCCTAGGCTCAGTCGCAGAAAAATTGGTGATGGTAAACAATGTACTCCCAATGCTCATCTTCAAGAAAAAAGGAGAAACCGTTGGTTTCTTTGAAGCGCTATTTAGGATTTAATTGGCTTTACTAAGTAAAAACAAGCCTGGTCCCCTTTGCCCTCCTGATTATATCGGAGGGCTTTTTTATTCATTTCCTTAAGTTCTTTGGGTCCAAAAAGAGTCTTAACCAGTGCCTGATTTAGGGGTTGTCCTTGCTCATATAATGCTGTTCCCCAAAATTGAAAGGCTGAAGAATCAAATTCAACTTCCTCCAATTGCAAGCCTATTTCTGATGCTAGAGTCGTAAAACCTTTGATAGAAGGAATGATCAAATGTCTGGGAGCATCTAGTTGAACCCACAATTCCCTTTTTTCTTTCCAAACTTCCGCGTCAGTCACCGGGGTTCGGACCAGAAGTCTTCCTCCCGGGTTTAATTTCTCAAAACATAACTTCAGAATATCCCTCGGATCATTCAAATGCTCAAAGGCATGATGCATCATAATCAGGTCAAAATGACCTTCGGAATCGTCAAATGATTTTTTCCAAAGGGTGAGACTCGAATTTAGCTGCTTGGTCTTTGGAATAAATGGATCAAATCCCTGGAGATTTCTGTAACCGGAGGCATATAATTCATAAAGTAACTGTCCATTTCCACAGCCTATATCTGCGATTTGATCATTCAGTTTTGGATTGATTTTTTTAAGCCAATAGCCATAGCTAGGTCGCAAAATATTCCATTGGCTCTTCAAGAATAGTTTTAATCGCAGGGCCTTTAGATGATTCTTTAGGTAAGATGATTCTACCAGAGTCACCTGAGAGTAATAGCTATCCAAAGGGTAATAATCAGATAAATTATCAGGAATATTAATCAATTGGAGCGAAAAGCAAGATTGACATTCACTGTAAGTAAATTCGCCGGGAAGCTGAAGCATTCGTTCTTTTGCCAGAAAAAGCAAAAAATCTTTTTTCCCACAAAATTTACAGGCTGAAATTTGCTCAATAGGCATTCTCACGGTTAAAGAGCAACTCGTGAATAGTTTTGACCATAATGCCAAGGTCAAGTAAAAAAGTCCAATTATTAATGTAAAATGAATCGAGCTTAACCCTGGAACGTATTTGATGGGGGTTTTCAATTTCCCCTCTATAGCCTCGTATTTGAGCTAAGCCTGTAATGCCTGGTCTTATTTTGTGTCTAGAATTGTAGCGATGAATCTGAGTTTTAAAAGTCTGATTCATCGGAATAGTGTGTGGTCTTGGACCAACGATCGACATATCACCTAATAGCACATTGATAAACTGAGGCATTTCGTCTAAAGAGGAATTGCGAAGGAATGATCCAATTTTGGTTACTCTTGGGTCATTTTTTATAGCCTGTTTGGAATCCGAATAATCGTTGGGAGTCATCGATCGGAACTTCAGGCAATTAAAAACATTATTGTTGATCCCATTTCTTTTTTGAATAAAAAATATTGGGCCTCTTGATTCTATGTTTATCAAAAGACCTACAAGTGGGATAAGCCAAGAAAGAATAAAAATGATCACCAAACCCGAGAACACAATATCAAATGCCCGTTTAGCAAGTCCATTGAAGGCATTGTCCAGGGGAATGTCATTGACATTGATCACAAAGAAATCTCCATATTTGGAAAATGAGAGGCTCTTTTCTAATTGAAGGCTGCCTCCGGGGATCATTTTGACTTTAATGTAATTTTCATCAGCAAAATCAATCACTTGCTTTACCATTCTAGGATCCAATTTTTCATGAATATAGATTAGGTCTAGATCCAAATCCTGAGCCTGTACAAAGAAATCTGAAATTGCTCCTCGAGTGAGGTTGCAATCAGCCTGGTCATCAAAATACCCTAGAAAATTGATTCCAAAATCTTTTCGGATTCGAAATACATCTGCAAGCTTAGGACTGGTTACACCTTTACCAAGGATAATGGCATTTCGGTAGTTATTTCCTTTTACTCGATATTGACGAAGAATCATATGGACTCCGACTCGGAAAGAGCTCATCAAAATTAACATCCCGAAACCCAAACAAATAAATGGAATTATCTGAAGGCTAGGCGCACGAAGAGGTAGCCACAAGATCGCAGATGCTCCCAAAAACCAAGCTAGCGTACCCAAAAGTCTTTTGATAGTATGCTCTAACTCATCAGTGCGTCCAATTTTATAATCTTTCCGAAGACCCGAAATTAAAGTCCAAAGGACAGAAAGTGGTAAAATGGAGGAAAGATTTCCCTCAGGAAATAGATTGAAATAATTGAAAATTGAGATACTTACAACCAAGGAAACAAGTGACGCTAAAAAATCACCACAAATAAAAACCCAAGGAAAAAATTTATCAAATCTTCTTTTCATAAAAATATCCTCCGGAAAAAGGCATTTAATCCTTCAAAAACCAAATTAGTTTGATTAGATATGCAGTGAGATTCAATTAAGAAACAAAATTAAGAAAAGAATCCTCAAGGCTTATTACTTTTGGGATTAATTATTAGCAGACCTGCCTAAATGGCTACCCATGAGTTTTATTTCTGATTTATTTGCCCCATCTGATCAACCTAGTTCTCTAGGTGCCAGATTTAGGGCTAAACGACAGGCCGATTTCGAGGTCTTTTTCTTTCGCACTTTTTCAAAAAACGAGCCAATACGAATCCTTGATTTAGGAGGAACGGCTTATTTTTGGGAGAAAAGCAATATCCCTGATTTACCTAACGTCTCGATCACATTGTTGAATTTGTATCTCGAAACTTCCAAGCATCCCCATATTGAAACTATAATGGGAGATGCAACAGAACTCATAGATTTTAAAGCAAATGAATTTGACTTAGTGTTTTCAAATTCAGTAATTGAACATCTCTATACAAAGGCCAATCAGCAAAAAATGGCAACTGAGATCCAGCGAGTTGGGAAGTATTATTTCATCCAAACACCCAACAAGCATTTCCCCGTAGAAGCGCACTATGCCCTTCCTTTTGCTCAATATATGCCCAAATCATGGGTTTATTTTATCCTGACGCAGACCAAATTAAGTCGACTTCAAAAATGGGAAAAGGACGCAGCAAAACAATATTTAGAGGAAATACGATTGATTACAGAGCCAGAAATGAAAGATTTATTCCCTAATTCTTTAATCTATAAGGAAAAATTAATGGGCCTAATCAAATCGATTTCAGCCCATAATTTTAAATCTAAAGCCTAAGCTAATTCCTTGTTTTTCAATAATTCTGAATGAATTCCATCCCAAAGAATTCTTCTTGCTTCGAGTGCTTCCCTTCCAGCATTTTCAGCCTCTTTTATTTTTATTGGATCGTTATCCGTGAGAAGCGCTACCATTCGTAAAGCTTGAGGTCCGTGTTCATCACTATCAAGATGAATATGCCGTTCAAAATAGTATGCAAGAGTAGCTAATTGCTCAGGATTGACTTGGGTTAATTTATTGACCAGCTGCTGAAAAAGATCTGGAATAAGTTCTTCACGGCCTAAGGTAAATGAAGCGGCAATCTCATGTGCTTTGCCATGAACCGCCATCCGATAGTTGCATTCCAAAAACTGCTGAACAAAGCTTGGAACAGCTATCATTTTTAGTGCTTCAGAAAATGAAGTTCCTGATTTTAAATGTCCAATTAACAGCTCGATTTTGTCTGTGGAAGCACCCGCCTCTTTCATTGCTAAAAGGTAAAGTTCAAAATGGCTGCAGTACCCTCCATTTGGATTTTCGTCAGTTTCCTCAGCCAAAACAATATCATTAATTAGTCGGGCTGCCATTGGATCTGATGCCGGAACCCAAGGTAAAGTAGTCCCTGTAAGATGGATCTGAAGCGATTTGAGCAAACTCATAAAGTCCCAAACTGCAAATACATGAAACTCCATAAAAAGGGTGAAATCCTGAAGATCCTGAAGTTCTTTATAAAGAGGATGCTTCAATAGCAACGCTCGTTCTTGTGACACTGATGCCACCAATTGTTCGATTGAATTCATATAATTATTACGTAAGAGTAATTGTTATTTATGAGTGAAAAACACTCAGGCCCCCACATTATGTTTAAAAAAAATTAATCTTCCGCAAACTGAAGTCTCACGAGATTGGAATAGAATCCATCTTCTTTTTTTAGCAATTCGGTATGACTACCCTCTTCCACTATTTTACCGGCACTTAAGGCGTAGATTCGATCGACCTTGCGAATAGTAGCCAAACGGTGAGCAATGATAATTGTCGTTCGACCTTTCATCAATTCATCCAGTGCCTCTTGAACCAAGGATTCAGATTCGGCATCAAGTGAAGAGGTCGCTTCATCCAAAATAAGTATGGAAGGATCCTTGAGAATCGCTCTCGCGATTGCGATACGCTGCCGCTGTCCACCAGACAGCTTCACGCCACGCTCTCCTACCAACGTTTCCATTCCTTCTCGGAATAGAGAAATAAACTGCCAAGCATTTGCCTTTTTAGCAGCAGAGATCAACTCTTCTTCAGAAGCATTAGGTTTAGCATATCTGATGTTTTCACGAATGGATCCTCCAAAAAGCAATACTTCTTGTGGAACAATACCAATGTGTGATCTCAAACTCGCTAATTCCCAACCAGATACTGGTCTATCATCTACTCGTATTTCACCTTGCTGGGACTCATAGAATCGAAGTAAAAGTTGAATAATCGTGGATTTCCCAGCTCCGGAATGACCCGCTAAAGCTACTTTTTCTCCAGGGTTCACATGAAAACTCAAGGAGCTTAAAACTTCCATCTCAGGCCGGGTTGGGTAGTGGAAGCTGACTTGATCAAATTCAATCTTTCCTTTGAAATTTGCTTGCTTAACTCCAGTTGAAGATTCTTCTTCCTCATCCAAAATCTCTAAAACACGTTCCGAGGAGCCAATTGCCTTTTGCACTTGTCCGTATATATCCCCCAAACCTGCGATAGAGCCTCCAATGAACGTAGTATAAAGCACAAACGAAACCAGATCTCCTACGCTCATCGCTCCAGAACTTACCAGGCTTGCTCCATACCACATGACTCCTACAATCCCTCCAAAAAGTGCAAAGATGATAAAGGAAATAAAGGCCCCTCGGAATTTGGCAGCTTTCAATGCAACAGCCACCACGCGATTCAACCCATTCCCATATCGGGTAGATTCATAGACCTCTCCCACAAATGATTTTACTGTACTGATAGATTGCAACGTTTCTTCCACGATCACATTTGCTGCTGCGAGTTCATCTTGGGTAGCCTTGGATAGCTTGCGAATAAATCGTCCAAAGACCATTGCAATAATTACCAATACCGGAAAAGTGGCAAGCATAAATAGCGTCAACTTAGGAGTCGTGACTAGCAGGAAGACAACCCCTGCCAAGAGTGTGATAAGCTGCCGAAAAAGCTCAGCCAAGGTAACTGAGAACGTATCTTGAAGCATACTTACATCTGCTGTGATTCTACTGATCAATTCACCGGTTCGTCGCTGATCAAAAAATGTCATCGGAAGTCGAACTAATCGGCTGTAAAGTGCCATTCGGATATCCCGCATTGATTTCTCCGAAACCAGCGAAAAAAGCCAAACTCTGAAGAAGGAGAAAACGCTCTGAATTGCAAGAATCCCAAGAAGTAACAGTGCTATCGAATTAATATCTGTTACGATCCAATCTTTGCCCTGAGCAGTGTCGATCAGCTTACCCGCTACGAAAGGGAAAGTCAATAAGGTAAGAGATGAGAAGAGTAAAAACCCCAAGCCTAAAAAAAATGAGACTCGATATGGTAATATAAATCTGAAAATACCTCCTAGTTTACTCAAATTCTGCTTTGTCAACTTCCTCTTTTCGTTCTCCTCCAATGCAGTTCCTCTTTCTCTTGCCATGTTCGATTTCTAAATTCTGTGGACAAAAGTAAGTTTTTTTAAGCGATGATGGTTTATCAAATCAAAATCATCCCATTAATCAATTTCGAGCTCAACAGTTTTCACTTCAGCACAAACCTCTTGCGCCAAAAATTCACCCAATGCAGCTGAATGCTTAAACCCATGTCCAGAACAAGCAGAAACCATTAATACAGCGGGATGATTCTGGAGTGGCCGAATCACAAATCGACCATCTTCAGTAACGGTGTAGAAGCATACCGACGACTTGAGAATTCTACCTGAAAGTCCCTGAAACCTTCCTGCAACCTTATTTTTCATAAACTCCCCCTTTTCTTGCTCACCAACTTCTCTGTTAATTAGATCTGGATGATCAGTCTCCAAAAAAGATTCTGTAGCCATTTTTACACTTCGTCCATCCAGTGAAGGAAACCCATAAATAAAATCTTCAGGTTGAGCCCCAATTCCCCACATGAACACTGGCGAATTTTTCCACAGATCGTGGAGCGATTCTATCTCCAACCAATGGAGAACCTGTCTGCAAATTTTGAATTTTCTACTTTCTTCCTTTGGGAGAAAATCCTTGATCCATCCTCCTGCAGTCAGGACTACTTTTTTAGCTAAAAGTGAGGTATCTTCAAGTAGTAATTTTGTCCCATTTTCAATGTTTTCTAATCCTAAAACTTTGGTGTTTACAAGCACATCTGCCCCGAGACCCAAAGCCAATTCGAGCTGAGTCGCAATGCATAGCTCAGGGAGTAAATAACCTGTGGCTTCCTCAGCATAGGTTTTTCCGCTGGATTCAAGACGGATTTGGGGGAAACGAGTAATGGTGTCCTCTGCGTTGATCACGTTATGCGCTATTCCAAATTCTTTAGCAAAGGCAATGGTACGATCTAGGAAGCTTTTAGTCCCATGTTTTTCCCAAGGAGAAATACCTGAATCCATCAAAATCCCTCCTGTCTGGAAATAGAGCTTTTTGCAGGAAAGTGATTCAATTTCTTTCCATATCTGGTGAGAACGCATTGCGAGGGCAACATAATCTTTACCTTCTCCTACAGCTAGGCGGGTAATTCTGGTCTCCCCATGCGAGGATCCAAAATTGTGGGGAGGATCAAATTGATCGATTCCTAAGACAGAAACACCCCTTTTGGAAAATTGATAAAGTGCCGCAGCGCCTACAGCTCCAAGGCCCACGATAATAACATCGTAGTTTTTATTCGAAAGTTGAGAAATATTGGTAAAACGCATGTATTAAAATCTTACATGCTAAGATGCTAAAAAGACTAGGAATTTTTTCCCATTTGAGCATCAATGAGCTCCCGCTTGAGTTTCCGCTCCCGTTCAAGCGTACTCTTACGGTGATTTTCCAATTCTTCTTGAACCTCTACCAAGTCCTTTTGAGCTTTTCTGATTTTAGAAAAGCTTCTCGAGTATTGAAAAGAAAAAAAACCGAGAGCTGTAGCCAAACCAATCACAATCAGCCACATCATCGTAGAATAGACAGATTTTTCAATCCCAATCCCCAAAAAATCAAAATTGTCTTTTGCATCAATCGCCTCTTGCATGTCAGTCGCAGTGACTTCTAGCGAAGAGTTCAAGTTGGCAATGGAGTCATTTTTATTAGATAGAACTCCTTTGATTGCTATTACTTCTCCACGCATCATTTTCATCGAATCCAAAATGTTTGATTTCAGCTGATCTAGATTTGTCTTTTTGACTACTTTATACTCTTGGAAATTATTTGAATTCTGATAGATGTATTCGAATTGACTGTCAATAGTCCCCGATTTTAACGAATTCCCTGATTCAGTAGATTGGGAATGGGTACGTTGAATCGATGAAAAAGTAAAAAGAACTAAAAGAAATAGATTGATTTTTTTTCCCATGAGAATAATTTTTCGCTGAATTGATCTGACAATTGCTGACCAATAAACATGCCTTCGAGTCAAAAATAGGATATTTTTTTGATTTACCATAAAATAAAAAGCTGAATTATCATCGCTATTATTTGATTTTCAATAGATTATAGATTATTTTAAGGAGGAATTTTAATGTATTTTTTAATGAAACTCAAAACACTTAAAATTTGGCTTTTCCTTCTTCCTATCGTCGGGATTTTGGGAATTGTACTTTATGTACAATCAAATAAAAATCAAGAAGAGCTCGAAGCTCAAAATATTAGGAGTATTTCTGCCATTGAAGAAGATATCAAGCGGGCTCTTCCCGATTTTTACTCCAGGGTAGAAGCATTTTTCATTCGAAAAGGCTATGCGGAGTTTGCCAAGGATACTTCCATCAAGGCCCAATCCATAAAAATCGCCAGTAGAATTAATTTCAAACTGGATTACCAAAATGCTCAAATCCTCCCTAAGTCGAAGGTACGCGAAGGAAATTTGGCTCTTAAAAACGGGAAATTATTCAAAAAAAATCTTCAAATAAATCTGTCAGATGAGGAAGTTAAAAATTGGGAAATTAGAAAATCCAATAGCCTCAAGATCAATTCAATTGAAGTAAATCAGAACTCCGCCTTACTGATCGATTTGGATATTGACATAGGAGATCTCTTGCGAAAACAAGAAAACAATAAAATCTTCGAGCGTTTTGTGATTACAGATGACAAGGGGATAGGCATTTACCCAGATCCCTTCAAAGGGCTTCAGATTTTTAACCCAAAGAAAAGTCGGTTTGACAGTCTTGGTAATACGATTTCGGGAGTATCAGTGGAGCAATTAGTTTTCTCCAATGAATTAAACAGATCCTATATTTCTCCGCTGCCCCTAGAGAATCTAGATCTCTATGTGATCGGAATGATCCGAGAAGCTAATTTTCAAAAAGTTGGTCTTCGAATCAATTTTGACATGATCTCGGCTCTGCTATTGTTTCTTTTTCTTTTGATCGCTTCCATTCCTTTGCTCGGAATCATCAATCTCAGCAAAGGCGACAATCTCACCCAAAATAAAGTCATCCAATCAGGCATTTCACTCATGGGGCTTTTCATGGTGATCGGATTTACAGTCTCAACTTATAAAAACAAACCTGAACCGATCGATAAAGAGACCTATGATTTGGCGGAAATGATCAGGAGGACTGTCTTTGATTCATTGGAAACAAAAGAAAACATCCTTAATCAATGGAATCAGGATGTGAGGAATAGCCCTACTAGAACTTCATACAATGAATTAATTTCATTCAATCAGGCTGGGTTTGCAGATTTACTTAAATACGATGATGGAAAAAAAGGAAAAGGGCTGATTGATTACCAAGGAAAAAAATCTGCGATTGATCTATCAGATCGAAAGTATTTCAAATTTTTCCAGCCTGAGAATAAGCCATCTAAAACCTACATTCAATCACATCATAGTAGAGGAACCGGAAAATTGGAAACAGTAATTTCCAAGGATTTTAGTGATTCTACTTCGGAAGACCCAAAAGTAAAGGCGATTACGTTTGACTTGCACGTCTTGGATACATTAAAGTCTGATTCCCTCAATGAAATTGCCATCACAAAAACCCATCGCTTTTTGGTCTTCAAGAAGTCCGGAGATGTGATATACTCCAGTATGAAAATATCCTCTCCCTTCAGTAATATTCAAGAGGGTCTAAGTGCAGAAAAATGGAGAGAAATTGCCGCGCTGATTCAAAACAATGAAAATGATTCGATTCGAAAATTTGAGGTTCCTATCTACCTTAACGGTAATCAATACATAGCCCTACTCCAGAAAGTCTCCAAAACCGGAAAAGACAACTTCAATTTTGATGAGTCAATTTGGCTAATTTTTCTAGTCAACCAGAATATTACTAATATATTCACCTCATTGGCTTCCTTCGAAGCGGTAACTTTTTTGGGGATTTACTTTCTCCTTTTACTTTTTTCTCTAGGAATTAAATTAGTCACCCGGGAATCTACTGATGAGTTTGGCTTCAAAACATTTCTTTACGAGGGACTCACACCTATAGGAGACCATCTCAATCGACTACAGTTCTTAAGTATAATTTATTTATTGATTTTTGTTGCCCTGATGTCCATTTACACCTGCGCCAGCATCAATCATTTGGAATTTTTATGCCTAGTGATTTTTATCTCCACGTTAGTTTCGTTAATCAATCTGAGTACACAGATAGATACTTCTAAGTGGAAAAGCCCAAATAACCTTTCACTAACCTTCTATAGCACTGTGGGGTTTGTAATACTAGAATTCTTCGTCATGAACGAAATATTTTCTTATTCTTTGGCCTACTATTTCTTGGGAGCGATACTGGGAGCAATCATTTTTAGTTTGTATTGGTTTCTGCGACAGCAAAAAAGGAATCTTATTTTTAAGAAAATAAGTGCTGAAAATGTACTGACCTGCTACCTCACCTGTTGGTTTTTGGTGATTGGCTTCTTACCAGGGTACATGATTCATTCTAAAACTTTTGATTTCGAGAAACGAATTTGGGAAAAAAGAGAATTCCATGTCGAAAATGAAAAAAATAGAACTATCGATGAAGGTGCTTTTTTAAAATATGAAAGCGCAAGAAGGTCAATGATGTTTACGCTGAGTGATCCGTTTGATCAAAGGATTATAGATTTTATTACTCCCGATCATGACTTGCTTCGAGGTCACTTATTAGGTCAAGGCGAGGAGATGTTTTGGGGATACTTCGTGAGTATTATTACTTTCTTAGTGATTTTAGCATTGCTAATTCATTGGATACAGACGAAGATTTTCTTTGAACTTAAGGGTGATTGGATGGCTAGAAAAAAAATTGATCTGAATCGGGATCTATTATTTCTATGCTCCACTAATTCAAAAAATATTGACGAAGTCATCGATGACAAATTGAAAAAGGAAGGGATTTATCCCGAGCAGTTATTGGAACTTGACATGCTTCAAGGAATAGAGAATCTTTCAATTCTGGAAATCGACTCAGCCGTCAACTATATACACCTAAAAAACTTCCATTGCCTCAAAGAGCCCCTTGAGATAATTAAAATCATTTATTTCTTGCAAATGGATCGTGAGTTTAATTTGAAAATAATCGTGAGTTCGGGTAAATCTTGGAAAGATACCGCCAACACCATTAAGGATGAGAAGGACAGGATACGGTTTTCAGAGTTTTTTTCGGATTTCCACTTCATTCTACTCCCACTACGAGCCAGTTCCAAGGCGGCATTTGCGGAGCGAGACATCATTTATCCAAAGGATTATAATGACCTTATGCAAAAGAAACGATCCAGAAAAGCGTACCTCTATAACCTTTGGACGGAATTGAACTTTGATGAAAAAATGGCCTGCTATTCCTTTGCCCAAGAAGGGTTCTTTAACATTGCAAGAAAAGATACGCTTATCGAATTGGCCCAAAAAGGCATCATCGTCCCTGTTAAAAACCTTACAAAGGTAAAAGGAGATTGGGATGACTGGGAGTTGTTCAGCGTAGTTTTCAGGAAATATATCCTGGATAGTTCTACAGAGGAAGAAATCAAAAGCTTTCAAAATTTTGAGAAAGCAAATGGAAATGCAGCCACTATTCAGGTTTCCGCAATCAGCTTTGTATTGATTTGCTTTGCATTAATCGGGATTTTTGATAAAAACTTTTTCAATGAAGCTTACGCTTATGCTACTGGAAGTTTAGGTATCTTAGGGACACTTTATACCCTAATTAATCGAGGACTTTCTACCTTTAAGTTTGGGAAAACTGAATCCTAACCTATGCCTAAATTTTCGCTACTAGTTCTAACACTACTACTTGCTGGAATTAATTCAACGCTTTTGGCGCAACAAGAAGAAAATCCTAAGCGAGAACTTTTCCAAACAGCCACTTTTGCTTTTGATTCTCAAGATTGGGAAAATGCCGAGCGCTTACTCAGCACTTGGATTACCACAAACCCGAGGGATATAGAAGGGTATTGGCTTCGAGGACAGGCCTTTGAGCACTTGGGTAATCTTGATCGAGCATTAGCTGACTTTTCAATTCTTCTGACAATCGATTCAGAATATGCCGAGGCCTACTTTGCTAGAGGCAGAATTCGGTATCAATTGAAGCAATATGAGTCGGCGATGAAAGATTTCCAAGATTTCTTGGTCACTCCTCCCGGTCAAACCACTCGAATTATTTACAGACAAGGTGCCGGAGATCTAGGGGTCTCTGAAGTGATGACTGCTCAGTCTGGCAATCCTGCCCAGGCTTATTACCATTTGGGACTTTGCAGTTTTGAGTTGGGAGAATATGATTTTGCAGTGGATTACTTTGATTTGGCTTTGGAATCTGAGCCAGAAAATCCGGATTATTATGCGGAAAAAGGGCGTTCTTATTTAAGAGTTGGTGATAATATGTTAGCGATTGAGTCCTTTGAGGAAGCGTTATCCATCAATCCCGGTCATCTTCCTGCCAAGCAAGGACTGGCACAAGTAAAAGAGGGTGGAGACCTGCTACTCTTAGAGCAGCTTGATCAGGTAATTGCAGATTCGATGGCGAATAGCCAAACTTATAAGCAGCGAGGCTTCTATCGGATGAATCATGGAGATAGCCTAGGTGCAATTGCCGATTTTACCGCGGCGATTGATTTGGATGAATTTGATACCGAATCATTTTATTACCGTGGAAAAATATATTCCGGAAAAAAAGACTGGAAAAAGGCTGAAAATGATTTCTCAGCTGCATTGGAATTAGAAGAACAAAATGAAGGCTACCTTCTTGCTAGAGGACAATCTCGGTATTTGGCTGGAAGTTTAGATGGAGCCTTGGCAGATTTTACCCTACTTATCGCAATCGAGCCTAGTAACCCTTCTGGGTTTTACCATCGTGGAATTACCCTTCAACGAATGAAAAGATTGTCTGAAGCCTGTCCTGATTTACTCAAAGCCAGTGAGCTGGGTATGGAACAAGCAAAAGTCATTTGGGAAAAAATCTGTAAGCCTAAAGCTCAGCTGTAGTGTCCACTTGAGCAGCGATGGTAGCAGGACGCCAAGAAGCTGCAAAAGTAATTGCGATTATGGAAATACTGATCCAAAGAAAATCTGACCAAACCACTTTGATGGGATAAGCGTCTACCACCGCAGAAGAAATTCCCAAGGATACCAAACCAAAAGTTTGCTGCAAAAAGCAAACACCATAACCTAAAACCAAGCCGATCAGTGCACCACTAAACGCGATCATCATTCCTTGTTTTAAGAAAATCTGCTTAATCAAACGTTCGGTAGCCCCCATCGCTTTGAGCACTGCCATGTCCTTCTTCTTCTCAATTGCCAGCATACTGAGCGAAAAGAAGATATTAAATGAGGCTATCGCCAGGATAAATGTTAAGGTAAGGAAGACAAATAATTTCTCAAGCTTGACAGTCCGAAGCAAGGCAGAATGCTGTTCATCGGTATTTTTTACACTGAATTCTGGACCTAAATAGGTTTTCAGGCGGTCCTGAACAGATTCAATTGAATATCCTTCGGCGACTTTCACCTCCAAGGAAGTTCTCTTGTCTCCATAATTTAGAAGGTCCCGCACAAAGGCCAAGGGTGCAATTACATATTGATCATCAAACTGTCGCTCAACGCTGAAATATGCCACAGGCTCCAATGTGGCCATGGCATAGAGCTGATTGGGATCTAAGGTCGCGGCACTTCGCGGAGCTTTGGGATAAAAAACTTTAAGGGGAACATTGATATTATCGAGATTGACAGATAGAAAGAATCCTACTCCTCTCCCCAAAATCGCCGCGGGTCTCAGTTCTGTTCCAAGAGTAGTATCCCCCCAAAAATATCCCTTTGAAAATCTTCCCTGATCGAGGAAATTATCCGAGACACCCTTGATCCTTCCTATCATCTGGCTTCCATTGTAATCGAGCAAGGCATTATCCTCAATTACTTCGGTCAAGATTGCGACTCCTTCTATTTTTTCAATCTCTGTAAGCCAATCCGTGCTGGCAACAAAACTTTTCCCAAGAGTAGCCTCGATTTTAATCTCCGCATCAAAACTCGCAAACAACCCTCGAATCAAATCCTCCAAGCCATTAAAAACAGACATCACGATGACCAGTGCCATCGTACCCACCGTCACTCCAATAATTGAGATGATCGAGAGTATCGTGATGAAGTTCCGCTTCTTTTTACTTCGGAAGTATCGGGATGCTATAAACGAGCTGAGATTCAAGGCTTGAAAAGTTAATCCTCTTCCTCTTCTTCCGGTGGCGCCGGTGGAATGTGTAGATCGGAGATCACTTTATCCATATACTGTGCATAGGAAGCAGAGTCATCTGGAAAAAATGCGATTTCAGGAATGATCCGAACAGATTTTCCAATCCGTTTAGCCAAAGTGTGCCGAATTTCTTTTTTATTCTCGTTGATCAACTCGTAAGTTGCCTTGGGGTCGGCCAGTAGAAAGCTCAGGTAAACTTTAGCAAAACTTAAGTCAGGACTGACCATCACGTGTGTAATCGTGACCATTGCTCTTCCTATTAGGTGCTTTGCTTCCTTTTGAAAAATATCTCCAAGCTCCTTTTGAAGCAATTTTGCGTGTTTTTGTTGTCTTTTACTTTCCATTACAAGTATTTATGGTACAAATTTAGCGAAATAGTTGGGCATGGGTTAATTTCGGGCAAACCAAGCACACTTTTACTAAATCAAATTGTTAAGCTTCTTTCGAGTCAATGATCCTTTTAGACTGATCGGTGTAGGAATTTACCTCCTAGTACTGACTTTGGTCTATCTTCTATTCAATCCCTTTCCGGTAACCTCGGCCCAGTTGACTTGGCTGATTTTGGGTGAGCGGGTGGGAGATGGCTTTCTACTTTATAAAGACATCATAGATGATACGGGCCCCTTGGCAGCAGGTTTTTTTATGCTGATGGATTTGATTTTTGGAAGAAGTCTCCTAGCCTATGAATTGGTCGGTAGAATCCTGATTATTTTCCAAATCTTATATTGGAACTCGATTCTGATCAAGTTCCGAGCTTTTGATGAAAACACATATTTGCCGGCCATTATCATGGCCGCCTTATTTCATTTTTCATTCGACATGCTCAGCCTCAGCCCGGCTTTATTGGCAAGTTGCTTTTTGATTTTGGCTTTAGGCCAGCTGTTTTCCCAAACGGTATTACAAAAAGAAGGCTCTGAGTCAACACTTTTGATTGGCTTATATGCCGGAATAGCCACGGGATTTCAGCCAAATTATTTATTATTCCTTCCTTACCTCATTTTTACTGGTATTGCGATTAGCGGATTTTCATTCCGTCAGTTGATGCTTTCATTGATTGGCTATTTTCTTCCGATTTTGCTGATTGGAGTCTTTTATTTCTGGACAGAAGGGCTAATAGAGGCTATTGAAATCTGGCCGCTATCCTTCTTGTCCGAAAAATATTATTACCAATCTAGTCTCGATTGGTTAATGCTTGGAGCTTTCCCTATTCTTATTGCTGTAGTGGGATACTTTGTTTCCACTGTCCTGAAAGGCTCAACAATCAATCAGCAAAAGCAGCGAAATTTGGTGATCTTATGGTTGATCTTTGCTGCCTTCGAGTTTCTTATTATCAAGCGTCAAGGAGCCTTCCAACTGGTGATTTTCATCCCAGTATTGACTTATTTGATTAGCCAGTTTTACATTTATTTCAGATCTGGGATGATTGCCAATGGCACCTTTTTGCTTTTGATTTTAGCTTTCCCGGCCTTCACTTGGTGGTTTTGGCAGCAAGAGATCACCAGTGACTACTTCGTCAAGCAATCTACCAATCAGCCTGAAAAAAGCCTGATGGTATTGGGGAATGACCTTTCCTATTTTCAAAATTCAAATTTAGGGGGGCCTTTTTTGAATTATAATCTAAGCCGAGAATATCTGGAACAAGAGCGTGGATTACCGGAGAAGGCTCGGATTTTTCAAATGCTTCAAGTTCAAAAAAGTGAAGTAGTGCTGGATCCAAATGGAGAGTTTAAGCGCTTGCTTAGACAATTTCCCGCTTTAGAAGTGAAATACCAAGAAGTCAAGCCAGGGGAATTCCGATTGAAAAAATGAGATCGAGACTATCGTGAAAGAATTAGGAATTAAAAGGCCCGATGAATTCAAAATTCATCGGGCCTTTTAATTTTTATTGAGTTAAATACAAGCGATCTTACTTACGCGATTCTGATGTCTTCCACCTTCAAATTCGGTAGTAAAAAAAGTCTACTCAAGCTTTTCCGTTAATTCATAGGAAATAAATCGAGCGGGAAGAGATAATACTTTAGTAGACTTACCAGTACCAAATCTGGTTGAATGCTCTTCTAACTCATATTTTGTTAACAGGTCTAGTGAACCAATAGTCTATTTTAATTATGATAATGACCACGAACGTATTATGAGAACAACTGGCCTGACAAGTAATCAGGTAGATTTGATGCTCGAAGTAAAAGTATCGCGAAGGCAATGATTTGGTCAACATTGGACTTTTTTAAGAGCTGCAGGTTTAGCGGAAATCGAAAGTAAAGCCAATACTTTAAGTTCGAATCCAAAAGTTCCCCTTGGCTCTCCTAGAGAATAGTGAACTCTAGATGAACTATTGAGACCATTGTTGTCAGATTATTAATTCCTCAAACTAACCCATCCCTTATTGGAAATCCCCAAATAAATACCCACTTTAATTAGATGGTTTACCATCATACCGTTGGAAATTTTAATTTCACCTTCCCAGATCTTAAGACAGTTTTGGCAAAAGCATCTCCAGAAAAGTCAGGGGATGAAATGGCGGGCCTTGCTGCTAAAAATGAACAGGAGCGGATTGCCGCTAAGCTAGTTTTGGCTGATATCCCTTTGAAGCAATTTCTAAATGAGGAAATCATTCCTTCTGAAACAGATGCCATTTCACGTTTGATTCAAGAAACTCACGATTCTAAATCATTTCAATCCATTTCTCATTTGACCGTGGGAGGGTTTCGAGACTGGCTTTTAGCATATGAAACTGATGGATTAAAAATAGCGCAAATCTCTCCTGGATTGACTCCCGAGATGGTAGCTGCCGTCAGCAAAATTATGGCTAACCAAGATTTGATTTTAGTAGCATCCAAAATCCGTGTTGTTACAAAATTCAGGAATACCATCGGTCTGAAAGGCCATTTCTCCACGAGACTTCAACCCAATAATGCCACCGACGATGCCAAAGGAATCATGGCAAGTACGATAGATGGGCTTTTATATGGTGTAGGGGATGCTGTAATTGGAATTAATCCAGTTTCTGATTCAGCAGACACTACCTTGAGACTTCTTCAGATGCTGGATAAACTTAGGCATCAGTATGAAATCCCAACTCAAACCTGCATCCTTTCACATGTGACCACTACGATCGATCTGATCAATAGAAATGCACCAGTGGATTTGATTTTCCAGTCCATTGGAGGCACGGAAAAAACAAATTCGAGCTTTGGCTTTTCATTGAAAACCCTTGATGAAGCGTATCAGGCCGGTATAGAGTTAGATCGCGGAACTGTAGGTAAGAATTTCATGTACTTCGAGACCGGGCAGGGGAGTGCGCATTCTGCCAATGCACATCATGGTGTGGATCAGCAGACCTGTGAGGTTAGAGCGTATGCCGTGGCCAGAAAGTATAAGCCATTATTGGTCAATACTGTGGTTGGTTTTATAGGTCCAGAATATCTCTACGACGGAAAACAAGTCATCCGAGCAGGACTGGAAGATCATTTTTGTGGAAAGCTGATGGGCTTACCGATGGGATGTGACATCTGCTATACCAATCACATCAATGCCGATCAGGATGATATGGACAATCTTCTTACACTTTTAGGAGTAGCAGGTTGTAATTTTATCATGGGAGTCCCAGGAGCCGATGACGTGATGCTCAACTATCAAAGCACATCCTTTCACGATCAATTGTATATCCGACAAGTGCTTGGACTCAAAAGAGCTCCTGAGTTTGAAGAATGGCTGTTCAAAATGAATCTATCCGATCGAACTGGGAAAATGTTGGAAGTAAAGCAAGGAAGTAAACTGTTGGATCTATGAGCGATGCTTCCAATTCCTGGGAAAAGCTAAAAGACTTTACCGATGCCAGAATTGCTTTGGGAAGAACAGGTGGAAGCCTCAAAACCCAGGAACTGCTGGCTTTCAGGAAAGATCATGCATTGGCAAAAGATGCTGTTTGGACTCCGCTAGACTTTACCTTATTGGAAAATGAGCTCGAAAATATGAATCTTGATTTTCTGAGGTTGGGCAGTGAAGCCTCAGATCGGGAGACCTATATCAGGCGTCCCGACCTCGGAAGGAAGCTCAGTCAGGAATCCATTGCTATCATAAAAAATTCAAATCCCTCGCCAGCAGATATTTCGATTCTTATCGCAGACGGTCTTTCTGCAAATGCTATTTCGACCCATGCTATCTTTTTCCTTGAGGAATTTCTACCGTTGGTTGATCGATTTTCATTAGCCCCAATTTGCCTGATTAATCAAGGTAGAGTAGCAATAAGTGATCAAATCGGAGAGCTGTTTTCCAGTAAAATATCCATAATTCTAATCGGGGAAAGACCAGGTTTGAGCTCTCCCTATAGCATGGGAATCTATTTGACCTATAACCCAAAAGCAGGAAATACAGACGAAAAAAGAAACTGTATTTCCAATATTCGAGTAGGAGGATTACCTTATGCCTATGCCGCAGGGAAGCTCGCTTTTTTGACCTCAGAGGCGCTTCGATTAAAATTATCAGGTATCGATTTAAAAGATACTTTTGACTCCCAACTATTGAAAAATGACTTTGGAAAAAAGTGAATTAAAACGAACGCTTGGGCCATTTATGCTTTGGGGCTTGGGCGTCGGCTATGTGATTTCTGGAATGTATTTCGGTTGGAACTTAGGACTTGCCGAGGGCGGAACCTTGGGACTTGCGACGGCTACTTTTTTTATCATCATCATGTATGTGACTTTCACTTTCAGCTATACGGAGATGGCTTGTGCGATTCCCAAAGCCGGAGGAGCTTTCGATTATGCAAGATTAGGTCTCGGGAAGAACTGGGGATTCTTGGCCGGAATGGCTCAAAGCATAGAATTTATTTTTGCTCCCCCTGCAATCGCCGCGGCTATCGGGGCATATTTCAATGTCTTTTTCCCTGAAATCAGCGTTACCGTCATCGCCATTACCGCCTATCTGATTTTCACGGGAATCAATATTAGCGGAGTGAAATTCGCAGCCTATTTCGAATTGGTAATCACGATTATTGCAGTTCTTGAATTGTTGCTTTTCTCAGGAGTGAGCTTTACTGCATTTGAGGTTGAAAACTTAACCACCAATGCCCTGCCTAACGGTTGGGGAGGGGCTTTTGCTGCGATTCCTTTTGCGATCTGGTTTTTCTTGGCCATCGAAGGCGTGGCCAATGTCGCTGAGGAAGCCAAAAATCCGCAGCGGAATATTCTGATAGGATTTGGCTCAGCAATTTTCACCTTGGTGATCTTGTGTATATTGACCTTTACCTCTTCTGTTGGAGTTGATGGCTGGGAAACGATCGTTTACCCTCCTGGAAGCAGCGAACCATCCGATTCACCTTTACCGCTAGCCTTAGCTAAGATTGTTGGGGAAAGCAATATCCTTTACCATCTCTTGATTACGGTTGGGCTATTTGGCTTAGTTGCATCCTTTCACGGGATTATCTTGGCAGCAGGGAGATCCACTTTGGAACTGGGAAGAGAGCGTTATGTCAGCCCTTTTGTGGGAAAAGTCAATGCTAAAACCAAAACTCCAATCAATGCCCTTGTTGTAAATATGGGGATTGGAATTTTGGCTTTGCTCACAGGAAAAACAGGTGAAATCATTACCATCGCCTGTTTTGGAGCACTGACTTTATATATCGTATCGATGATTGCATTTTTTGCCTTGCGAAAAAATCATCCTGATTTAGAGCGGCCTTTCCGGGTTCCACTTTTTCCATATTTCCCGGCCATTGCCTTAACCATAGCAGTAATTGCGATGATTGCCATGAGTATTTATAATTTGGAATTAATGCTGATTTTCTGGGGATTGGTAGGTTTTGGGTATGTGAGCTTTAGGTGGTATCAGCGGGAGGGGTGAAAGAATCTAAGGGGTATTTTTTAACCAGACTTATAGAGAGTGTTCAGTTAAGTGTGTCTGCTAATTTTACAAATAGATGACAAAGAAA
>JAFMBQ010000020.1 GCA_017858365.1 Algoriphagus sp.
AAAGATAAAGGATCCAATCGAATTCTGGATAGCTTTTAAAGACTCACTTTCTATGTTCAAAACTTCATTTTGAAATTGAGATAGAAGGGCAATTACTGCTCCTACCGGTGATTTAACAAATGTCAATGCCACGAAATCCTTGCCATTTATTTCATTATCATTTGCAAATAACTCAATGTCTTTGGCATCTTTTGCGATATCTTGAAATTGCATGTCAGGGAAACCAAGCTTAGATAGTATTGCCGAAATTTGACTTGGATAAGCATTTAACTTTTCCTTCATTTCTACTCCTCTCCCATTATTGGCGAAAAGATTTCCGGTAATTTCTGTGTTCTTTAGATTTGCATTAACAAAGTTCCCTTCATCATTCTTAGCATTTGATTGCACTATCAAATCTTGCTTTAAAGCTTCTAAGTAATCATAGATTTCCTTAGTTGCCTCCCTTACCTCTTGTGCCGCTGCAACTTTTGGCACATCTACCTCCTTGTTTCCTTGTTGCTCTACTGTATAAGCAATAGACTCTACTGTAGATACATTTTTGCCAATGAAGTTTTTAGAAGTACGCTCCAGTCCATCATTAAGCAATATAAATTTTTGGAGGATTTGGTTGCTGACCTGGAGAGCCAATAAGGCTGTCAAAACCAGGTACATCATACCAATCATCCGTTGTCTTGGTGTCTCTTTAGCTCCTGCCATTTTTAAGTTTTAATGGATTGTATATGAATTGAAGAGAAATTAACCTTTCATAGCGGAAAGCATTCCGCCATAGATCTTATTCAATGAACTTACGTTCTGATTCAATTTTGATAATTCATTTTTGAAAGCCTCAGTTTCTTTACCAGCCTCACTTAGGCCTTCCATAGCTGCAGTCATATTTGAATAAAACTTATTCAGAGTTTTGACATGACTATTTGCATCCTGAAGCTCCATTTCATATACAGAATTCAAAGCGGAAAGATTTTTTGTGACAGTCACTACTTGAGTATGATATGCCTTGGCATCTTGAGAGGCCGCAGACATTTCCGTTAAAGCAGCTGCAGTTTTGCTGTAAGAAGCATTCATATCTACCAATGTTTTAGCTGCTGTTTTCACATTTGTTGCATATTCATTCGTAGCTACTGCCGCATCTGCTAGGTTACCCATTTTTGCTGCAGAAGTAGCAAGATTTTGCATCCCTTTTCCTAGACTTTCAATAAGTTCTGGACCTACTTTAGCGTTTGCAAGCATTTCATCTAGCTTCTGAGATGTGTTATCTCCAGCAGTAACTTTTACTGTCTTCTTTGCTCCAGGAGCATCACCTGCAAGTTCAGGATAAACTTTTGACCAATCCACTTCTTCAGCTTTTGGCTCAAATGCCGATAGGAAGAAAATAAATGCCTCAGTTGAAAGTCCTATTCCGATCATCCAGTTAGCACCTTGCAAATCCAAGATTTTAAACATAGCACCTAGAATTACAACAGCAGCACCTATACCGTAGACCTTCGGCATGATGTTGATGTAGAAATTAGCTGAGAAAGAGTTGCTGTTACTAGCCATTTTAAGAATTAAATTAAGGTTTAAGTGTTTTTACGGGGGTTGTTTTATCTTCTTTTTCTACTTGTACTTTTTACATCCATAGATCCTGATCTACCAATAAATGTCATTGCAGTTCTGAATCCAATATGTGCTTGAGCAACGTCTTCGTATTCGTAAGTTCTAGTGCTCGTTTCTAAATAATGAGCTATATCCTTCCAGCTTCCGCCTCTAACTACTTTTCTTGGCTCGTTTGGATCATCATAAACTGGATCCAAATCCCAGGTAACGGATCTGGAAGTTGTCGCATAGGCATCAAGAACCCATTCAGCAACATTACCTGACATGTTGTAGAGCCCAAATCCGTTGGGTGCAAAAACATCGATAGGGGCAGTGTAGGCGAATCCATCATCAATGTAGTTTCCTCTACCTGGCTTGAAATTAGCCATCAAGCATCCTCTCTTATTTTTTAGGTAAGGACCTCCCCAAGGGTATTTAGCTACATCTTTTCCTCCTTTTGCAGCGTATTCCCATTCAGCTTCTGAAGGAAGCCTAAAGCTTGGCCCATCAAAATTTGACTCATCTCTAGAATTCTGGTAATAAGTTTTCCACTCAGCATACTTATTCGCTTGGTCATAAGTTATTCCAACTACAGGATAGTTGTCAAATGCAGGGTGGTCAAAATAAAACTCCATCAAAGGATCTCCAAAGTGGTAGGTGAAACTAGTAGACCACACAGTAGTATCTGGTCTTAATTCTTCGTAATTAAGTTGAGGAGGATCTTTAAGAGTAGTCGGGGTTCCATTATCCATGTCACCATTTTTTACCGACTCCAAAAACTGTCTGTATTTATTGTTGGACACTTCATACTTGTCCATAAAAAATTCAGAAACAGTGATCTGCTTATTCAGAGAAGATTGAGTGAAGGCTATGTCTTCATCCGATTGTCCCATCCAAAAAGTACCTGCTTTTACAGGAACCATATCATAAGGAAGATTTTGTTGCCAGTTTTCCCTTTTTGGAACTCCAGTCACTTCACCTCTACGATTCATCTTTTCACTGGCAGATCCTTTCTTATTAAAAAGACCACAACCAGGCAAAAGCGTCGCCACTACCAACCCAAGACTGACGGGTAATAATCGCAAATTCATTTTTTTATACATAAATGACATTTTTTCATTCATTAGATAAATTGCAGGCTTTTATACAAGTCTACAGTTCGAAATTTAGGTCAATTTGGCCAAATAATGCAAATAACCTGCCAAAAATAATGACTTATAAAAGTCATCTTAATATTTAAGCTACAGCTAAATAGAGATCAAAATCTAAATCTAGGGGTCCGTTGAATCACACGTTCCAACTCCTTGGTCACATTAGACAAAGCATATCTCAATAGCAATTCATGACTGGTAGGTGCTTTTGCTTCTAACCCTCCGTAAACCAAATCAAAAGAATAGCCAAGCCTTAACGAATTGTCCTTTAATAAGCTATAACCCAAAATCAAAGAAATAGAATCTTCTCCCCTGAAGCCAAACCCTCCACTAATCCTATTTTGATGTGTTGCAATAACGCTCACCTCGTAAGAAAAATTATTAAAAGAAACAGTTTTTAATAAAAGACTTGGCTCAATAGTCAATTGCCCAATAGGTCTAAATCTATATCCAAAAAGCAAATACGAATGATTTTTTAACTGATTTCCGTATGATCCATTTCCAAAATCAAAATTTGGCTCATTCAAATGCCTGCTACTCAAACCCAAATAATAATCCCCCCGGTCAAATAACAAACCTGCTCCAAAATTGAAGTTTAGCTGATTCTCTTTTCCTCCTACAGGAAGCCCCGGCTCTGGATTAACTACAATCAATTCGTCAAAATTGATAGCACTTGAGAACATCCCCGCATAAGCTCCTAAACTAAGTGTCGCTCGCTTTATTTTTTTGTGATAGGCACCTTGGAGGTTAATTTCTAGGTTTGTTGTGGCGCCAATTTGATCATTTACAATCGTGACACCATATCCAATCCCGTTCCCTTCTAGCCTTCCTTGAGCAGTAATTAGTTGAGTGACAGGAGCCCCGCCTTGTCCGGAAGAAGTAGTATAATTAGACCACTGAGACCGGTGAAGAGCTGAAAATCTAAACCCATCTTGTTTTCCTGCAAAAGCAGGATTATAATACATGCCATTATACATGTACTGGGTAAACTGAGCGTCCTGTTGGGCCATCAAGGTCTCACTTCCAAAAAATAGAATTATGGAAACATATAGACTATAAAAGTACTTCAGATGGCCTCTTTCAAACATTTTTATTCTATTAAGTCTAATTTTAAACCTAGGTTAAGAATTTAAACTGAAAAACCCTTCTTTTTGATTCTTAGAATTACAAATTATTCGACTTTTTAATATAAAGTTCTAGAGCACCTGTCATACTTGGGGCATTCGGTAGGGGTGCTTCAATATCTAATATTAAACCTAAGTCTCTGACTGCCTGGGCAGTAGTTGGCCCAAAGGCTGCGATCCTAGTTTTTCCTTGAACGAAATCAGGAAAATTTATTTTTAAGGATTTTATTCCAGACGGACTAAAAAAAGCTAAAACATCATATTTCACATCGGCCAAATCAGAAAGGTCTGCCTCAAGCGTGTGGTAAATAATCGCTTCTGTAAATGATATTCCATTTTTCTCAAAATACTCCGGAATATCTTCCTTACGAATATCAGAACAAGGGAAAAGAAATTTTTCTGACTTATGCTTTTTAAAGTAATCAAATAAATCCTGAGCTGTCCGCTGCCCTACAAAAAGTTTTCGCTTTCTTATGACGATGTATTTTTGAAGGTAATGTGCGGTTTGATCAGAAATGCAGAAATACTTCATATCAGCAGGCATCTCGATCTTAAACTCTTTGCATATAGCAAACAAATGGTCAATCGCATTTCTGCTGGTAAAAATAATCGCCGTATGTTTTAAGATGTCAATTTTTTGTTTTCTAAACTCCTTTGGTGGAACGGGCTCTATCTTTATAAACTGTCTAAAATCAATCTTGAGATTATATTTATCGGCCAGTTGCTTATAAGGAGAGTTAAGATCGCTAGGAGCTGGTTGAGAAACAAGAATACTTTTTACTGGTCTAAACCTATCTTTTATAACTGCGCTCATTTGTTTAGTTTGGTTTTAAAATCAAAATTACCCTCCTATGACAATGACCCACTTTGCCAATATCAAAAAGGGCACTAATTCTGCGATGCAAAGGTAAGTAAATAAATGATATTTCTTAAAGCTCAACCTATTCATCATGATTATGAAAAGAACGAAAATCCCTAAAATATAAACCCAGAAAAAGACTGAAATTGAAATACTAAGGGCAATTTTAGTCAGGTAAAAATCATTCATGATGAAATAGGCCAAGACTAAAATTAAAGCTGTCGTCACAATCAAGACCAAACGAAGCAAATAAAAGAAATGAGGAAATTCGACTTTGCCTAATTCAAAAAGATAGGCAATAATTCGAATCGTGGTAAACTTAATAATGGTAAGAATAAATAAAGCCAAGGCTCCAATTCCCCATCCAATCATCAAGTTCTGAAAATTGATAGTGATCCTAGACTCAACCCAAGTCTCCATAAAAAATACGATGCTCAATATCATTGCTAGCGCCGAGATCATATTTACCACCAATACAAAAAACAAGACATCGAAAGAAAAGAACTTCTGAAGACTTCCAGAATCAGAGAAATCTTCAGCATTCAGAAGTGATATTGGTCTTGCTATTACAGTGAAAATATATGAGTAGGCACTTTTATAGGCTGTAATTATGATAAGAATAATTACCAAAGAAAAGATAAAAAAGTCTTTGATTTCCTGTCTATTTAGCCCCAGTTTTTCAATTGCTGGCATGCCCTCCTCCGCCACTTCAATAGGTCTCTCAAGCTTCAACACTTTTTTAGCACTGACCACATCAGTTGAAATTCCTGATTTAAAAAGCGTTAAATCAACTGTCGTCTTATTCACAAGCTTTCTGAAATCCTCTAGACTTGTATTTAAGATGGTATCCCTCTCAGCAAAAAACCAAAGCTTCTCTCCTAAAAACACAACTGTGCCCTCTGGGATCTCAAAAGAAAAATAGGACCTCGGAAATGAAGTCAAGTCTAGTGGTAATTTCAATCGATCATTCGACTCAAACCAAGTTGTCTTCCCTCCTTCTTCCCATTGATTCTGGAAATTTTCCAACAATTGAGCATTACTGACACCAGTAATTAAAAAGAAAAATACGAGCAGATAAAATTTTCTCATGTATTAAAACCTAGCTAAGTAGCCAAAGTGAATTCTTGAATATGAAAACTCCAAGAGTTGCAAGTTAGATTTTCCAACTCCATAGATAAAGCGAAAAATTCCCGAACCCGTCTCCAAATTTATTCCTGCTCCAAATGAAACAGGGTAATCCAATGGGTCTGCAAAGTAAGGGTTTTCCAGAATCCCTCCATCCACAAAAACCATCAAGTAAGAGCTCCTGTCAAAAAATAAACGCTGTTCTAGATTAAAATACCCAAATGAACGGGCATAAAAGAAATTCTCATTAAATCCTCTGATACTTTTCAAGCCCCCAATTCTGAAGAAATCATTAAGAAACAGATTTTCATTTCTCATAAAACCTCCACTTCCTCTGAGCCAAATCCCATAATTTGTTTTAATAGGAAAATGCTTTTCTACCAATAGTTTACCTTGATACTGCGGAGTATTAAGATCCAATCCTAAGTAAGCTTCTCCCGGAATACCTGTATTTTGGAGAATTTTTTTGTTTCCAGCTGCAAATTCAGTTTGAATCAACCAACCTCTCCTTGGTAGAAATGGATCATCCAAACGATTCATTTCATAGCGTATGCCATACTGGTTCCATCGGTAATCAGCCACGTCAGGCAAGGTTAAATTCTCTCGGTAAGAAAACGTACTGATCAAGTCTCCAGCCTGCCTTTTTCCAAAAAAACTGAGATAGCCAGAACTGGATATTCGATACCCAAAATCCAAAGTCAAATATCGATTTATGAAGCTCGTGTCCTGCTTTAATAGATTAAACCCTGCTTTCAGGTCCAAAGGAGAATTAAATAAAAATGATTCCTTGGCCGAAAGATCCAGACTTTGAGTCTGAATATTTAATCGCTGCCAATGAAGCGAAATGTCTCTTCCTTTACCTCCAAGATGGTATAGTTCCAAGTCCAATTGGCCAGTAATCAGCATTTTACCAGGTTCATTTTCATTGGGAAGTAATCCGATAATCCCATCCAGCACATTCGAATTGCGGTCCCTGAGGTTAAAGCTTGGCTTTGCTGTCTTAATTTGAAAAGAAACAACGGGCTCATCAACTAAGAGAAAATAGGGAGATCTTTTTAGGAGACTGGCGGTTTGGTTGAGCTCTTCTTGAGAAAAAGGTGTTCCAGGTTCAATTCCGATCAGACGCTGCAAGTATTTTTGTTGCGTTTTGCTTGTCCCAATCACTTCCAAAGAATCCCAATTGATCAAAGGTCCGGCATCATATAACAACTTTCCTGCAATGGAATCTCCCTCTTTCGAAATATTCCCCAAACTGATTTGAGCAAATGGGTAGCCTTGATTTTCAGATTCAAGTACGACTTTCTTCATCCAAATAGTCAAGTCGGAATGATTTCCCTTCAGCGGAGGAAGTCTCTCTTGGATTTCAAATGGAATTTCATCTATAGCTACATTTTTCCATATATATCGTCTCCCAAGATTTATAGTCATCTTGATCGAGTCCTGTTCCAGCAACTCCTCAGAAAACTTCACCTCTAAATATCCCGCATTAATTAGCTCGCTTTTCAGGGAATCTAGAAATGACCCTTTTGGCTTCCCCTCAAAAAAATACCGCTCCCCTTTATGAGCTGAAGTCGGAATGGTTTCCCAGGCCATGTATGTCCGTCCCTGCCCAAAACAAATCGAGAAGCTAACCAATAAGGGAATGAAGAATACTAAAACTAGGGCTTTCAATTGGCTAAGTGGGATTGATTACATTTGCAAATTAATAGAAATCATTTTGGCAGGCATTTACATTCACATCCCTTTTTGCAGACAAGCTTGTCATTATTGTGACTTCCATTTCTCCACTAATCTGGAGCGAAAGGAAGAAATGGTCCAAGCAATCATTTCGGAATTAGATCTAAGATCGGATTACCTCAACAAAGCGCCGATAAAGACGATCTATTTTGGGGGTGGAACGCCTTCGCTTCTCCCTCCTAGCTTAATTGGAAAAATTCTTGAAAAAATCTTTGTTGCTTATTCCTGTGAAATCAAAGAGATAACCCTTGAGGCAAATCCAGATGATCTAAGTGAAGACAACCTTCAAGCTTGGAAAAGTCAAGGAATCGATCGACTCAGTCTTGGAATCCAAAGCTTTGATGAGTCGGTTCTTAAATTTTATAATCGTGCACATACTTCATCGGAATCAATCCAAGCGATTGAAAAGGCACGGAAAATCGGGTTTGAAAAATTCAGTTTAGATCTAATTTATGGATACCCGCATCCTGATCATTCAATCTGGAAAGCAGACCTAAGTCAAGCAATTGCCCAAAACCCGGGCCATATTTCCAGCTATGCGCTCACTGTAGAGCCTAAAACAGCTTTGGGGAACTGGACTCAAAAAGGAAAATTCACCCCAGCCGATGAAGAGTTTACTGCAACTCAATTCGAAATCTTGCAAGAAGAAACATCAAAAGCAGGTTATATCCAGTATGAGATTTCCAATTTTGGCAAACCCGATCAGTTTGCCCTTCACAATACAAACTACTGGAAAGGAACTCCTTACCTAGGGGTTGGCCCAAGTGCGCATTCATTCGACGGAAGTAACCGAGGCTTTAACCCTTCTTCAAATAGTAGGTATTTAAAATCTTTAGAAAAAAGCCTTAATCCATTCGTAGTAGAAAATCTGACTGGGCCAGATCTCCTCAATGAATACCTACTTACAGGGCTTCGAACGATTTGGGGTATTGATTTTCAATATATTTCTGATCAATTTCAGATTGACCTTTTGATTCTGAAAAAGGATATTTTGGTCAAAATGAACCAAGAAGGCTGGCTACTTTGGCAGGATAAAAACTTATCTTTGACCAAAACAGGCAAGCTATTAGCAGACAGTATAGCTGCTGCACTTTTTGTCTAATAAATCCCTATCCATGAGTCATAACTCCTATTTCGGTAGAAAAAAAGAGGCAGAACCCTTAGAGACTGCTTTCAACGATTTGCTGAAAGCATATCGATTAGAAGGAAAATTTCGTGAAAAATCGCTGATACATGATTGGCCTGAACTGGTGGGTAAGACGATAGCTGATCGAACCACCTCAGTTTATATTCGAGATAAAAAATTGTTTGTAAAGCTTACCTCTGGCCCTGTAAAGAAAGAACTGATGATGAGTAGAGGCAATCTTCTCCAACTAATCGAGGCAAAATATGGTCAGGGAGTCATTGAAGACCTTGTCTGTTTATAACTGACACTAACATTTTCTTGGATTTTACTGATTTTAGATTTTTTAACTGCGGTATTTAATTACCAGATTCCCCGAGACGACTAAATTAAATCTTGTGATTACCTTTGCACTGGCAATTTCATGATCAAACTACCACAAATCAACTTTGGAAAACTAAGCTTGCTGCTAGCCATTTTGGTCTGGCTATCATTGCTGTTTGTCGATTTGGTCAGACTATTTGGGATTCTCAACGATATAGATTCCGGGATAGCCATAGAATTTACATGGATCCTAGAGATTTTATTTTTTCTGATGGTCTATGTTTTTTATTCAAATTACATTTCCCAAAACTCCAAAAATGAATTTCTAAACTTGATTTGGAGAGTAGCGTCTACAGGATTGTTTGCAGTGGTTGTTTCCTTATTGATCTTTTTATTTTATGGATCATTGGGTGAAAGCAGACTTGCTCAAGAACCATTCCTGCGAAATCTTTTTTACCACATCAATTTTGCCCTTACCTCGATTTTCTTGATTTCCTCTGCGCTGCTTTGGAAACACCTTATTCTCTATCAGAAAAGTAAGCGAGTAGTAAAGCAATGGCAAGCCTATGAGGTTGCGATGCTTGGAGCAATGTTTTTCATCTTTTTCAATCAAAATACATTGGATTACAGCTTCCTTTTTGGACTCGTACTCCTGATAGGTCTCGGCCTCGTGCTTTCAGGTAATCTAAAATGGATTCCCTACCTCACATTTAAAGAAAAGTGGAAATCCCTTCTATTCTTGTTTATCATCCTCATCTCATGTGGATTCCTTTTTATTCAGATCCAGGGATATACCAATAAAACCGTGTATCCGGTCAACCTAACTGACAACCTGTTTTTGATCAGTCTATTTGGGTTTATTTTTTCTTATGCTCTTTTCAGTTTCTTAGTAACTCTTTTCAACCTTCCAACTTCTTCCGTTTTTGAACAAAAACTAACCGAAGCGATTAGCTTTCAGCGCTTAAGTCAATCTATTAAACCGGAAGAAAATGAAGATCAGGTACTCGACATCTTAATGGATTCTTGCATGAGTGCATCTTATGCGGATGCAGCTTGGCTTGAGATGGCGCGAGAAGATCTCTCAATCGATTTTCAGCTCGAGCGATTTATTGATGCTAAGACTAGAGGAGAACTAATCGCACTAATTAAAGAGTCAAAAATTTCGATCGGAAAACCTGATGAAAAACTTTCTAAAAACGTCAATATCCAAGAATTACGGATTGACCACCCACGGTTCGAGTCAGCGCTCATAATACCTTTGTTGATTAATAAAATTCCTATTGGGAGAATGATATTGATCAAAGAAGTGAAAGATGGCTTCAATAACGAAATGATTAACATCATTAGCACTTTTGTCAGTCAAGCTTGTATTTCTGTGGAAAATCACCGATTACTTAATCAGGCAATATTGAATGAGCGCTACCAAGAGGAATTGAAGATTGCCCAGCGAGTTCAAAAAGCACTTTTACCCACCAAACTTGATCATAACGACTCCTTTAATATTTCTGCCTATTCTAATGCTGCAGATGAGGTAGGTGGAGACTATTACGACACGTTCAAGCTGGATGAAGATCGGTTTGTATTGATCATTGGCGATGTCTCTGGAAAAGGCACCTCAGCAGCATTTCATATGGCCCAAATGAAAGGAATCTTTCAGAGTTTGATCCAATTAAACCTGAGTCCGACTGATTTTCTGATAAAAGCTAACTCTGCTTTAAGCAAATGTCTGGGGCGGAATCACTTCATCACGGTTTCAATTTTCTTGATCAATACTGAAAGAAAAACCTTCTGTCATGCAAGAGCAGGCCATGTTCCTACATTACACTTCAACTCATCGGCTTCAAAATCGGAGTATTTGGAAATTGATGGTCTTGGTTTAGGTATTTTAAGAAACAAGCTTTACGAGAATCACGTTGAAGAAAAGACATTCAATTACCAAACTGGTGATACTTTAGTTTTATATACCGACGGAGTCATTGAGGCAAAGAATCATCAAGGGAAACAATTCGGTTTTGAACGATTACGCTCATTACTTGAGATATACAATGAGCACAACTCAAAAGAAATCCAAACCAATCTCATCGATTCGCTTCATCACTTCGTAGGAGGAGATGGGAAAATCGACGATGATTATTCCATGATGGTCGTGAAGTTTAACTAGTCATTTTAAATAGAAATTATAATATGCTCAATATCAAAGGACTTCAAGAGAATGGGTATCACATCTTGATTCTTGAAGGAGAAGTAGATGCCAGCAACTCTGTGCTTTTGGATGAGTCTATTCAGAAGCTTATTGCAGACGGAAGTGAAGCGATCTTGATTGATGGAAAGAGACTGGAGTATATTTCTTCTGCAGGATTAGGGGTTTTCATGTCTTACTTAGAAGATTTTCAAGAGAAAAATATAGACTTCAGGATTTTTGGGCTTTCTGAAAAAGTATTGGAAGTATTCAAAATTTTAGGCCTCCACCAGTTAATGGCGATTTTCCCGGATAAACAAACTGCGCTTTCCTCCTGACATGGAACAACGGATCACAATATATTGCCAGACAACCGCACTAGCTGAATTGAGAGACTTTTTACGAGGCACTTTGACTATGCCTTTTCTTTCTGAAAATGATAAACTTCAACTTATCCTAGCTGTTGAAGAAGTCTGTGCAAACCTGATCATTCATTCACATGGATGCAACGCTAAAGATCACATTGACCTAGAAGTAAAAGAGTCTCCCGGCAAACTTGTCTTCGAAATCACAGATAAGGGAAAGGCCTTCAACTTGCTGGATTATGAAATCCCTGACCTAAATAAAGTGAAAGGAGAAAAGCGGAAAGGTGGTTTAGGCATCATTTTGGTAAAGAGGATTATGGATGAAATTGAATTTGAATCAGCGAAAGGCACAAATACCTGCAGATTGATCAAATGGTTTCAATCCTAATTCTTGTTAAATGCTTAGTATTCGGGGCATTTGACTTTAAATCCTAATAAATTTGTAAAATTGCACTTTCTAAGCAGGCATTGAATCCATGAAACACCGAACCACTTCGGCATATTTAATTTTATTTTTCCTCGCAATAAGCTTTTCTCAACCAGAAGATTTAATTGCTCAAATTGTGCAAGAACCACTTTTGACCTTAGGCGGAAAGCCTGTGGACAAAGAAGAATTGATCTACCTGCTGGGAAAATCTCAAAATACTGAAACCGGAACTTCCGGCATGTCTAGAGAGGAATTTGAAGCAAATTTGAAGCTTTTCATCAACTACAAACTGAAAGTAAGAGAAGCTGAAGCTAAAGAATTAGATCAGGCGGAAGAGTTCAAACTAGAATTTGAATCCTTCAAAGAAAATTTAAAAGCACCTTTTCTAATTAAAAATTCGCTTGAAGAGGGCGAGTTGAGAAAAGCATATGCGCGACTCCAAGAAGTAATTAGAGCAAGTCATATTTTGATCCAGTTTCCTCCAAATGCCTCTTCAGAGGATAGTCTTACTGTTCTGAAAATGGCCTTGAAAGTAAAAAGTGAATTGGAATCTGGTAGTGATTTTAATACCCTAGCCCTTGAATATTCTGACGATCCTTCAGCAAAGCAGAATAAAGGTGATCTCGGTTATTTCACAGCACTTCAGATGGTTCAGCCTTTTGAGGATGCTGCCTACACGATGAAGCAAGGTGAAGTATCAAATCCTGTGCTTACGAATTTTGGGTATCACGTAATAAAAGTTCAAGATAGACAGCCTAATCCAGGTCAAGTTCTAGTTTCTCACATTTTAGTAAGAATAGATCCATCCAATCCAACTGGGGAAGATCTGGCAAAACGGAAAGTAAATGATATCTATACACAGATTCAAAAGGAGTCAACTGTATGGGAGGATATCGTTTTGAATTTTTCCGAAGATCCTAGCTCAAGCCAGAAAGGCGGTCTGCTTCCTTGGTTCAGTGTAGGATCAATGATCCCTGAATTTGAGATGGCAGCCTTCACTCTTACAGAGGTGGGTGAAGTATCTCCTCCAATCCGGACTCAATATGGTTACCATATCCTTAGATTGGAAGACAAAAAACCGGTGGAGTCTTTCGAGGATTTGGAGGAAAGTATCAAGTCACGAATCATGAGAGATTCAAGATCTACAATGATCAAGTCACAGGTAATGGCCATACAAAAATCCCGTTACAATTTTGACGAAAATGAGCAAACAGTATCCGCCGTAAGGAAAACGCTTAGCTCCTCATCCAAATCATCCTTTAAGTCACTACTCTCGACTAATGAACTTGAATCAAAAGAGCTATTTAAGATAGGAAATCAATCGTATACCACATCAGATTTCTTGAATTTCATTGATGGTGAGGATTCTGCAATTAAAACTAACCTTAGCCCTTTTGATTTTTGGTATGATCGATTTACCGCATTAAAGTTGAACGATTCTGAGGAAAGAGATTTAGCAGAAAATAATAAAGACTACAAAATGCTTCTCAATGAATATAGGGATGGAATTTTACTCTTTTCCCTGATGAATCAAGAGGTATGGCAAAAAGGTATTGAAGATTCTGTAGCACAGCGAGAATATTTCGAGAAGAATATCAAACAATACCAATGGGGAAATCGAATTGATGCCTATTTGGTTAAAATTCTTGATTTGACTAAGTCTAATCATGCCAAAAGTCTTTTAGCCGATAAACTGCTGAGCGAAGATTTGGTCGCAAGTTTTGAGGCTGATTATGCCCAAAATAGCCCACTCGCTTTCCAAACTGAGCAAGGCACATTTGAATATGAAAATCATCCAGTTCTTTCCAAGGCAAATCTAAATCTCGCCTATCAAGAGCTTGAGGTGAATGGACACCTACATCTCATATTACTCGGTGAAAAATATCCTTCTGGCGATAAGAAATTTGAAGAAACCCGCGGACTAGTTATTCGAGATTTTCAGGAATACTTGGATGGAGAGCTAATTGAAGAGCTCAGAAAAAAATATCCAATTACAGTAAATACAAAAGCGAAAGAGGAAGCCTTTATTTCGCTTAATCAATAGAATTTAATCAAGCTAATCTTCTTGGGCAATCTCCTTAGATGAAAGACTCACATGAATAAACTGAACCAATTTACTATTTTCCTAGTACTAGTTTTACTCCAGACTTCTGTATTTGCGCAGGAAGCAACGCCGCCTACTGGCCAAGTACTGGATAAGATTGTAGCGAAAGTCGACAATTACATCATATTAGAATCTGATGTCCAAAAGACTTATTTAGAAGCAATTGCACAAGCCCAGCAAGGCGTCGAGCCTCCCACAAGATGTGAGATATTTGAATCCTTAATGATCAACAAGCTCATGGTTGCTAAGGCAGAGATTGATTCTGTATTGGTCACTGATGCGGAAGTAATGCTCCAGACAGACAGCCGATTCAATATGGTCATGCAGCAGTTTGGTGGAGATGAGGCTACTTTACTTCAATCTTATGGAAAAACAGGTGATCAACTCAAAAAAGAGATCGAAGAAGTAATCCGCGAACAATTGATCGTTCAGCGAATGAGGGGAAAGATCACAGAAGGACTTACTGTATCACCAGCTGAGGTAAGAGCTTTTTATAATAGTATTCCTTCAGATTCGCTACCATTTTTCTCAGCTGAAGTCACAGTTGGTCAAATCGTCAAAAAACCTGAGGTTAATCAAAGAACCAAAGAAGAGATTTTTGAGCAACTCCGAAAGTTTAAGGAAGATATCGGATCAGGCAAGGCAGAGTTTGCAACCTTAGCTAAAGAATTTTCAGAAGATCCAGGATCCGGTGCTCAAGGAGGAGATTTAGGGTTTTTCAGAAGAGGAGAATTAGCACCTGAATTTGAGGCCACCGCGTTGGCATTAAGACCTGGGGAGCTTAGTGATCCAGTTGAAACCGATTTTGGAATTCACTTGATCCAATTGTTGGAAAACAAAGGAAGTACCTACAATACCCGCCACATCTTAAGAATACCAAAAGCAAATCAAGAAGACATTGCCAAAGCTGAGCGGTACCTTGATAGTTTGAAAACAGAAATACAAGCCGGAAGAATTGAATTTGCGAATGCTGCAAAAGAATATTCTGATGATAGGGCGACGTCTGATAATGGAGGCTTCTTCACCGATCCAGCTAATAGTTCCAGCCGCCTTACACTACGAACATTGGAGGACCCCGTATTGTACTTCACTCTTGATAGTATGCAGGTTGGGGCGATTACTAAGCCTATTCAATATGAAGACCCTCGAGAAGGCACTAAGCTTCGAATATTGTTCTACAGAGATAAATATCCTGCCCACCGCGCTAATCTATCGGATGATTACGAAAAATTAAAAGCTGCAACGCTTCGAAGAAAAGAAGATGAGCTTTTGAGCAAATGGTTTATAACCGCAAAAGAAGATATTTTTATAGACTTGGATCCGCTATATGATCGATGCGATGTCCTCGCTGGAAAATAAAAAAAAGCAAAACTACTTAATTTGCCCCCAAAAAGTTAAACACTTATTGGGGGCATTTTTATGCGTAAAAATAGAAATCACTTATTTCTACTAATTTTTTTTACCAAATAGCGCCTTCAACGCTAAGCCAAACTGCTTAAATCCCTCTAGGAAGAATCCTTTTGATTCTCTGAGTTTCGGTTCTATCTCTTCTTTCCGCTCATTGAATTCTCGTTCCAAAAGTGCCTTCCCTTTTTTGAGCTCTTCCTCTAGGGTAGTTTTATTTTTTTTTAATTCCTGAATTTTATTTTCGACTTCCTCCTTCACATCCAATCCTGCATCGGCACCTTTTTTAACTAGTTCTTCTATTTTGTCACCAATTTCTTTGAGAACCTTCTCGATTTCTTTGGCTGTAGACTTTTGCTCTTCCATAAATTTTTCGGTTTGATTCACTTCAATTTACATACTTAATTGAATACCAGAAATTATTGATACTGATATATTTTAAGGTTCAGTGGTTTCGCTTGCTTGCGTCTGCTTTTCATAGAGCTCAGCATAAACCCCTCCCAATTCCATCAACGAATCGTGATTTCCACTTTCTATGATCCTACCATCATTCAAGACAATGATCTGATCTGCTAGCTTTGCTGAGGATACTCTATGTGAGATGATGATGGAAGTTCTGTCTTTCATGATTTTTTTCAATGCTGATAGAATCACATTCTCAGTCTTCGTGTCCACTGCGGATAAGCAGTCGTCCAGAATCAAAATTTTAGGTGATCTTGCAATGGCTCTTGCAATGGATACACGTTGTTTTTGACCACCAGAAAGGGTGATTCCTCGCTCCCCAAGCATGGTTTCAAAGCCTTTAGGGAAATCCACTATGTTCTGGTAAACATCCGCATCCTTTGCTGCCTGATGGATAATAGCTTCATCTGCCGTATCGATTCCAAACGCAATATTATTCCCGATAGTATCAGAAAATAAAAACACGTCTTGTGGCACGTAACCAATCTGTCTTCTCAGATCAGAAATATCATAAGACGAAATAGGCTTGCCATCAATTGAAATTCCACCTTCAGAAGGATCATACATCCTCATCAGTAGATTTGCTACCGTTGACTTACCTGATCCAGTGGTCCCAATAATCCCTAAAGTTTGTCCTCCTTTAATCTTAAAGCTGATCTGATCTAAAGCCTTAATCCCTGAGTCAGGGTACACAAAAGTCAAATTGGAGACTTCAATTGTTCCTTGGATTTCAGTTTTAAGGTTTTCAGAACTCACAATATCATTCTTCTCGTCTAGAAACTCATTGATTCTAGTCTGAGAGGCAGCAGCTCGTTGGACAATACTGGTAATCCATCCCAAAGAAGTCACTGGCCACGTCAGCATATTCACGTAAAGGATAAACTCTGCGATAACTCCATAGCCAATTTCTCCATTAATCACTTGCAATCCACCCACATAAACCGTGATAATCGTAGAAATTCCCACCAAAGCCATGATCAAGGGGAAAAACAAAGCATTCACTTTGGTCAAACGGATGGATTTGATTTTGTAATCCTCACTCGCTGTAGCAAAATCATTTGCGCTGTCACTTTCTCTCACAAATGCTTTCAAAACTCGAATTCCCGAGAAGGCTTCTTGAACAAAAGTACTCAAACCACTTAGGCTTCGCTGGATCTTTTCAGAGCGCTCATTGATCATATTATTCACAAAATAGATACTCAAAGAAAGTATCGGCAAAGGAAGAAGCGAATAAAGCGTCAGCACAGGATTGATCATGAGCATGTACGTGATCACCAATGGGAAAAGAATCAATAAATTCAATCCGTACATAATAGCAGGTCCAAGATACATTCGGACTCGACTCACATCCTCGGTGATCCGAGCCATCAGGTCACCAGTACTATTTTTTCTATAAAAACTAAGTGGCAAACTCTGATAATGCTCATAGATTTCACTTTTCATGTCAAACTCGATTTTCCGGGACATGATAATTATGGTCTGACGAATAAGGAAAAGAAAAAATCCCCGTAATAAAGCCATCACTAAAATTAGTATTCCGAATACGAATACAGATTTTAAAAAAATTTCTTTAGCTGGCTCACCCATTCCACCTAGTTGGAGCGGCCTATAAATAGTCAAACTCTCAACGACATAATCTATGGCTAATCTTACTAGCTGCGCAGGGATAATTACGAAAATATTAGAAATGACCGTAAATACTATTCCTAAGAGCAGTAATCCCTTGTACTTAAGCAGATACTTATTGAGTCTCCAAAGTGGCTTCACCAAATAAAAATTTTAATTTTGAGAAATTAGTTAGCGGTTTACAGACAAATTAATCTTTTGAAGGCCAATAAAAGTATTTAATTTTGTATTGGGCAACACCTCGCCTTACCGACCCAAATATAACATATTCTAAAAAGCGAAGTTCACATGTTAGAGATTAAACAAACAGAAACGCATCAAGCAGGCTCTATTTTTGGCCAAATTACCAAAATGGATCACGAGCAATTGATGATTTGCCAGGATGAAGCAACAGGCCTTAAAGCATTAATTGCAATTCACAATACGATACTGGGCCCCGCTTTAGGAGGCACTCGAATGTGGCCTTACGCTACGGAAGAAGAAGCAATTACGGATGTCTTGCGATTATCTCGAGGAATGACTTTCAAAAATGCGCTAGCTGGACTTAATCTCGGAGGAGGTAAGGCAGTAATCATCGGTGATCCAAAATTGAAGAATGAAGCATTTATGCGTCGATTTGGAAGATTCGTGGAAAGCCTATCCGGCAGATATGTGACAGCTGAGGATGTCAATATGAAGACATCCGATATGGAATTTATTGCCATGGAGACTCGTCATGTGGCCGGCTTACCTGAGATCAAAGGCGGAGCTGGAGATCCTTCACCTGTCACTGGCTATGGCGTTTACATGGGAATGAAAGCGGCAGCAAAAAAGGCCTTTGGATCAGATGACCTTTCTGGGAAAAAGATTGGCGTACAAGGTGTTGGGCAAGTTGGTAAATACCTAATTGAATATTTGATCAAGGAAGGTGCTGAAGTATTGATCACCGACATTTTTCAGGAAAAATTAATGGAAGTGGCAAGAGCCACCGGAGCTCAAGCAGTTGATCCGAATGTGATTTATGATTTGCAGATGGACATATATGCCCCATGCGCACTTGGAGCCACTATCAATGACGAAACTATCGACCGACTTAAATGCGCAGTAATCGCGGGCGGTGCAAATAATCAATTGAAAGATGAGGAAAAGCACGGAAAGCTTCTGATGCAGAAAGGCATCGTTTATGCACCTGATTTCTTGATCAATGCGGGAGGAGTAATTAATGTCGGAATGGAATACCTCGGAGGCTATAATCGAGAAATCGTATTTCAACAAACCGAAAAAATATATGACACCTGCATTCAAATCTTAAATAAATCAGAGGCAGAAAATATTCCGGCTCAGCAAGCTGCAATAGAAACTGCAAAAGCTAGAATTGAATCTATGGGAAGAGTTAAACTTCCTTTTTGATCAACAGATTAAAATCAAAACCACCGAGAATCTACTTCAGGTGGTTTTTTTTGTGCCCGACATCTAAAGATTAGACAAGGCAAATTGTCTATATTTGTAGCTCCTTAACAACACTATGCTAAATCGAAGAATTCTTAGGGTCAAGGCTTTCCAAAACCTTTATGCCTATGAGCAGTGCAAGGGTTCGAATCACACACTTGCAAAAGATTTTATCAAGGAATCTTTTTTACCTGACTTAAACAGTATGGAAGTCCAGAATAAAGAGGCCTTGAATAAATCCGCAGAAGTAGCTTTAAAACTATTTGAAGAGAATCTCAGTGCTACTTCTATCCTGAAAGCCAGTGATGCTGAACCGAAAGTAAAGCAGGTGGTATTGGCCGCCTTGAAGCAATTTCACCAAGCCAATGAAAAAGACCACCAATTCCTATTGAAGAACATGGTAATCTCGGCAGAGCGGATTCCACAATTGTATCTTTCTGCAGTTGAATTACTGCGAGCCTTTGGGAACCACGTAAGAAAAGAAGTGGAAAAAAAGACGCGATTAGCGGGGAATAATCCGATTGGTTTTGGAAATGAGCTAAATTTAGCTTCTAACCAAGTCCTTAACTCATTGGGTGAGTCGGTGTCTTATCAGGCTGCTCTGGCAAGAAATCATGTGAACTTAGATGATCTTGAACTTGAGATTAAGGAATGGTTTAGAGACTACATCAAGACCTCAGAAGCGTACCAAACCTACCTCGGGATAGAAAATCCAACCATAGAAGAAGACTTAGAAGCAGCTGACAGCATCTTAAAGAAAATCATCTTTAAAAATGAAGTAATTCTAAATTATTTTTCTGAAAAGGATTTGAATTGGACTGAAAATAAATCAGTTGTCCGAAGTTTAGCTGCCAAAGTATTGAAAAATGCCGCGAATCTAGATCAGGAAAGTGATGGGCAAATGCCAGAAATTGCAATCAATTGGGAAGAGGATAAGGAGTTTTTTGAAAATATATTTAACTTCACGATCAAGAACAGTGCTGAGAGTAAGGCGCTAATCTCTCAACGAACTAAAAATTGGGATATTGAGCGATTGGCATACACGGACAAAATTATCATCTCGATGGCTTTGTCAGAAATGAGAAACTTTCCAAGTATTCCAGTAAAAGTGAGTATAAATGAATATATAGACATCTCTAAAACCTATAGCACCCCAAAAAGTAAGCAGTTTGTGAATGGACTATTGGATGTAATGGCTAAAGAACTAACCGAAAGTGGTGAGATCCGTAAGAGTGGTAGAGGACTATTGGATAATAAATAATAAAACTATGAGCAAAAACAGCAATTCACTCGTCGCTTTCGTAATCGGAGCGGGAGTAGGGGCAGCATTGGGAATTCTTTTCGCTCCTGATGCAGGTAATAATACCCGTGATAAATTATCATTTAAGTTATCTAAGTATAAAAAAGAACTCGAAAGTCTTATAGAGGATCTAGTAGAGGGAAAAGAAACTCATCTCAACGAAGCCAAAACTGAGGGTAAGAGAGTAATCTCCGAAGCAAAAAATAAAGCAGAGAATCTGCTTTCAGATGTAAATAAATTAATAGACCAAATCAATCAAGGTAACAATTAATCGTTATGAAAATCAATTTCTTAAAAATAGGAGCCATTGCATTAATCATGGCAATTGGAGTATCATGCAGCCAAAAAGATAGCGCTGATGAGAAAATCAAAGCACTAGAAGATAAGATCGCTGCTTTAGAAACGTCAAATACAGCAATAACCCCTGTGAATGCACAAGCTACTCAAGTAGCAGACCCGTCTTCACTAGGCCAATTCGAGTTCCCTGAAATGGAGCACGATTTTGGAACTATTGCTGAAGGAGAAGTAGTTGAGCATCTTTTCAATTTCACTAACAACGGTCAGGCGCCTTTGGTAATTTCTAATATTACTGCTTCCTGTGGATGTACTAGCCCTGATTGGACTAAGACCCCTGTAAAACCAGGTGAGACAGGTTTTGTGAAAGTAATATTTAATTCTTCTGCGAAATCTGGAGCTCAAGCCCCAACAGTGACTATTCAAGCAAATACAAATCCAACTGTAACAAGACTTCGTCTAAAAGGTACAGTAAATCCTAAAAATGCTGGCCCTGCTCAAGTTGGACCAGTTAAAAAATAAGTATGAATTCAATTGTATTAGCTCAAGCTGCAGCAGGTGGCGGTGGAATATTAGGTCAAGTTTTCTTATTTGGCTCAATCATTTTAATCATGTATTTCTTCATGATCAGACCGCAGCAGAAAAAACAAAAAGATTCCAAAAAATTCATTGAGGAAATCAAAAAAGGAGATGATGTAGTGACAATCGGAGGAATGCACGGTAAGGTTTATCAGGTAGATTCCGATACAGTAGTCCTTGAAATTGATCGAGGATTAAAAGTGAAAGTGGAAAAATCTGCGCTCTCCCTTGATTTCTCGAAGAAACCAACTCCAACGAAATAAATTGAATTTTGCCGGATACCAATAAATCCTCAAAAAGGATTTCTCCTCAAAAACTCTCTAATCTCAAAGTGGTAGTCCTTTGCATTGCAGCGGCTACCACTTTTTGGATTTTAAACGCCCTGAATAAGGACGATTACACCACTGTGGTTGATTATCCCATCGAGCTAAGCTATGATAAGGAAAAGTACATGGCGGTTGAAAAAGAACCAGATCAAATCCAGATTGAAATCAGAGGCAATGGCTGGGATTTGCTTCGTAAATATTTTAAGCTCAATACACTGCCTTTTCTCGTTTCGCTCGATAATCCAGCAGCTAAAAATTTTATCCGGACGACTGATTTGAGAAGAGATCTTGGAGAATATCTAAGTCCAACTACAGTCATCTCTATCTTGGACGATTCACTAAAATTTAAAATAGA
>JAFMBQ010000347.1 GCA_017858365.1 Algoriphagus sp.
TAAGTAAGGCAGGCTTAAAGTCCATTGCAGAAATGCGGAAATTGAGCACTGCAGCAGTTTATGAAATCTTTTTGGAATCTAAAGTCTTCGGTTTTCCAGTCACAATAGATGGTTATTTCTTACCCAAAACCCTCCCTGAAATTTTTGAAGCCAAAGAGCAAGCTATGGTTCCACTCCTTGCTGGATGGAATTCTGCTGAGATTCCAGGAATGGCTTTTATGCAAGGCCAGCCCTATACTTCCGAGGCATTTATCTCAAAGGTTGAGCAAACCTATCCAGAACATTCTGCTGAGGTTTTAGCACTTCATCCGCATTCCTCTCCAAAGGAAGTGGAGCGTTCTGCTACTGACCTTGCAGCCGATCGATTTATAGCTTATAGCACTTGGAAATGGCTTGACCTCCATGCAGAAAACTCATCTCAACCTGTCTATCGCTATTTATACAGTAAGCTTCGCCCTCCATTGAAAAATGCGAATTTGACTCCAGGACTTGCCGGTGGGACAGTGGAAGGTGGACCAAAAATGCCTGAAGCTATCGGAGCTCCGCATGCCTGTGAGATCGAATATGCCATGGGAAATCTTCCGCTAGTGGACGTTTTCGAATGGACACCAGATGATTATAAAGTATCGAAGACTTTTATGAGTTTCTTTGCCAATTTCATCAAAACTGGAAATCCAAATGGTGAAAATCTTCCAGAATGGAATGCAATGAAAGCCACTGATGCGAATCCTCCAGTGATGGATATCAATACTGAAAGCAAAATGTTTAAGGCGACGGATTCTCCTCGCTACCAATTCCATGATCGCTTCTACGGAAACGATAAAAAATAGTGCCTGATTAAACTTAACACAATTTTAAAATGGGAGTCGAAAGACTTCCTTTTTTTTTGAAAACTTGTTATCCACAATATTCACAAGGATTTCACAAAGAGACATAAAGCATCTCCTTAAGAACAAATACTTCAAACCCACCTTCATCAGGAATAGCCATTTTTGAATTTTCCAGCAGCTTTAGAAGCTGAAGCTGAACCCGTTTATTCTTTCATGCCAGACTTGTGAATGCTCAATGCATGAATCTTTTTTCTGATTATCCGCTTCTTTGCCAATAGGTCAAAATGGCCTCGACTTCGCTCGGCTACCGAGTTTTGGGTCATAAAGGGAGGAGAGGAAAAGAATGTAACGGACACCGAGCGATGTCGAGGTGAAACTTAATAAAATTTGGCTACTGGCAGAATTGCGGATATACAATATATTTTTTTCGCCATCTTTTCGAGCTACAATTCATGATGTTTTTTTCCTTTACCCTATATTGTAGAAACCCGAACAATAGTCCTATGCATAAACTCATCAACCTATCAGGCATCTTTATCATTTTTTTCACCTTTTTCTCTTGCGGAAAAAAGGAAGTTGAAGCCCCGAAGAAAACCAATATTCTTTTTGTATTCGTAGATGATCACGCATTTCAGGCCATTTCAGCCTACGATAGCCGATTAAAAGACCTAGCTCCCACTCCCAATATCGATCGAATTGCAAAAAATGGGATGCGGTTCAACCGCGCCTATGTCACCAATTCCATCTGCGCACCTTCCAGAGCCTCAGTTTTGACAGGACTACATTCGCATGCAAATGGACACTTAACGAATAACGACACCTTCGACGGTAGCCAAACCACTTTCCCTAAGCTCCTCCAAGCCAATGGATACAACACTGCATTGATTGGAAAATGGCATTTGAAGTCTGCCCCAACTGGTTTTGACTATTGGGATATCCTCCCTGGGCAGGGTCATTATTACAATCCGGATTTCATCACAGCGACAGATACAATCATCGAAACAGGTTATGTGACTGAGATTATCACAGATAAAACACTCACTTGGCTGAAAAGTCAGAAAGATTCCGGAAAACCTTTTATGCTGATGATGCAACACAAAGCACCTCACCGAGAGTGGGAAAAGGGACCAAACCAACTCTCACTTTATGAGGATGTGACTTTTCCTGAGCCTGACAACCTATTTGATGACTATGCTACTCGAACTTCCGCAGCGAGAGATCAGGACATGACCATCGAGAAAACAATGGAACTGAAATACGATCTCAAGATGTGGAGTAAAGCAGATTCAGCGTCCGGTGTCTATCAGCGAACCTATGGCCGAATGAATCCAGATCAAGCAAAAGCCTGGGATCTGGTCTATGATCCAATCCGAGAAGATTTTGAAAAGGCAAATCTAAGTGGAAAAGACTTGGTCAAATGGAAGTATCAGCGCTACATGCGGGACTATTTGGCGGTGATCAGAGCAGTGGATGAGAGTGTAGGAAAGGTGCTGGATTACCTCAAAGAAAATGGTTTGGAAGAAAACACCTTGGTGGTTTACACCTCCGACCAAGGATTTTATCTTGGAGAGCATGGCTGGTTTGACAAGCGATTTATGTACGAGGAAAGCTTTCGCACACCATTGCTGATGTCTTGGCCAGGCGTGATTCCAGCAGGAAGCACTTCAGACGCATTGGTATCCAATCTGGACTTTGCGCAGACCTTTTTGGAAATCACAAAGACGCCTGATCCAGCTACTATGCAAGGCTTAAGCCTGCTGCCGATCATGAAAGGTGAACAACCTGCCGATTGGCGAAAAAGTCTCTATTATGCCTACTTTGAATATCCTGGGGCACATTCAGTGAAAAAACATGAAGGGGCATTTGACGGCCGATTCAAAATTATCCATTTCTACGACTCCGATGAGTGGGAATTCTATGACTTACAAACCGATCCGAAAGAAATGAATAATGTCTACTCCTCTCCTGAAATGCAGAACCAAGTAGTTCGGATGCAAACTGAATTGAAGCGATTGAAAGAGCAGTATATGGTGAAGTGATGTGAGATTTTTGAATGACTATTTACGAGATCTCTCATAGGATTTAGGTCTATTACTGATTCCAAAGCGTTCAGATTTTTACTTCTATGATTATCTTCTTCCAACTCAAGACTGTCAACTGATCTCTGCCCACTACTTACTAAAACTCATTACTGCTGACTGATTACTTAAGCAATCTTATTCCCAGCGAAGACCATTTTCAATGTGCCGTAGTCAAATTTCCCCTGAAAATGCTCACGAAGGGCTGCGACAGTTTTGAAGCGGTCAAACTGGGATTTGATCTCTGAAATAACTTCTTCTGGCAAGCAATCAGAAAGCTCTATTCGTCCAAGGGCAATCCCATCAGCTAAGTGACTCTTGACTGTAGACGCCGCCAGTTCCCGCTCTTCCGCGATCTGAGGAATAGTTTTCCCCATCTCAAATAGTGCATAAGTGAGTTCTTGTGAATCTCCTTTTGCTCGCTTCGGTTTGGCAGCTCCAGTTTTCTTACGACCTGTTTTAGATTTGATAGTTTGGATTTTTTCTGCCGCTTTCTCTTTTGCTTTCGCTATAAACTGCATCCGGAGCGCTAAAACCTCCTGATCAATTTCTTCCATTTTACCGGGCATTTCTCCGTTCAAAATCGCCTTGACCATTCGAGCTACTTTACTGATCTCTAAATATTTTCGAATTAGCATCCCCTCCAGCAATTCCAATCCCTCTTGGTGCTTTTTAGTTTTGGAAAAATGCTCCACTTGGCTTCTCAGGCCTATCACTTGCTGAATCTGATTGGCAATAATCTCCCGATAATATTGACTTCCCTTAGCCAAACGCTCTTGAAGTTTGACTTGATTACCTTGGTGAACCAAGACCAAAAGCTGCCTGCGAAATTTGTCACAATTCTCCTTTTCAGAATGAAATCGACTTTTAATGGTTGGGATTGCTCCCCGCATTTCATCGTCTTCAAACTCCATACTGCTAGCCTGATCCTTTTGAAAAACCTCCAATTCCTTTTGAATCGGACTGAAATCAAAGGTACTATCCAAAATATGTGAAACGTATTGACCTTGATGCTGATCCAGCAATTCTTCCAGTCGACTTTGTTTTTTAGCTCCAATTGAAAAATCTACCACTTGACGGTCAGATTGAATCAAGTCAGAAGAAATCCGGCTCCGAAGCACCAAACCTTCCAATGACCTTAATCTGCTCAAGGCCACATAAACTTGGCCTGGAGCAAAAGCCTGCCCCACATCAATAATCGCACGATCGAAAGTCAAACCCTGGCTTTTATGCACGGTTACTGCCCAAGCCAATTTGATGGGGAATTGGGAGAACGTACCCACCACGTCTTCGTCCAGCTCCTTGGTCTCATTATTAATGATATATTTCTTGTTTTCCCATCGCTCCTTGCGAAGCTGAAATTCTGTTTCTGAGTCCTGCATTCGCACAATTACCTCCGTCTTAGAAAGCCTGATGACTTTGGCTAGCTTCCCATTGAAGTACTCGGAACTACCCGAACTATCGTTTTTGACAAACATGACTTGAGCACCTTCCCGGAGTTCGATAGTTTTTGGAAGTGGGAAAAGCGACTCCGGAAAGTCATCTTCCACCTCTGCATCATAAAAAAAGGAGGTAATGTTGAGCGCGCCCAACTCTTTTTGATTGAGCTGATCGGCCTTGTAATTATGCGTGGTAATCATGATGCACGGCGGAAGTTCCTTGACTTCTGCTTCAGTCTTGTAATGAGAATTAAGTATTTGAACGTCATCCGCACTTACTTCATTATCCCGAAGATGATTCAAAATTCGGATAAATTCCTCGTCCTGCTGTCGGAAAATCTTGTCCAACTCGAGGTAAACCATTCCAGAATTTCGCAGCGCATGTGCTTCAAAAAAATGCATACTTGGATAAAACTGTCTCAAGATTTCCCACTCGTTGTCTCTAACAATAGGCGGCAATTGATACAAGTCACCTATCATGAGCACTTGAACTCCTCCAAAAGGATCGCGGTAATTCCCTTTTACACTACGCATGCGGTAATCGATCGCATCTAAAATATCAGCCCGCAACATACTGACTTCGTCGATGACCAGTAGGTCTACA
>JAFMBQ010000348.1 GCA_017858365.1 Algoriphagus sp.
TACTTTAAAGAAAGCATTTGAACCAGACTTATTGTCTATTTCTTCGGAATAGGCCTACGGATGAAAATAAAAATAGAACATAGTACTAATTATTACTATTCTGATCACGTAAGCCTTGGGGTTCATCGCCTCTACCTCTTACCGCAATTCCAAGAGTTTCAAAGAATTCTTGAATCCAAGCTGACAATTAATCCCAATCCAAATGGAAAGGGAAACAAGACTGATTTGGTAGGAAATTCATTTGTTCAAGTTTGGTTTGCTGATCCTACAGATCGATTGATGATCCAAAGCGAAATGCTTATTGACTGTGTTGAAATCAATCCTTTTGGCTTTATCATCGATCCTTATTTTATTTCAGATTTCAACTCTCCTGATTTCAACGAATTCATTTATCGAGATGATTCGGTGCAATTAATTCAGCCATATATTCATCGTGAATTCACAGCGGACTTAAGTGAATTCACCAGATCGATACTGTTGAAAGCTGATACGTTTTTGGATTTTCTAGTGAAGTTGACAGCGGCTGTACACGCGAATTGGACGCATATCATTCGAGAGGAGGAAGATTTATGGGCAGCGGACAAGACGTTTGGATTCCAGAAAGGATCTTGTCGTGACTTAGCTTGGATGCAAATGAATATGCTCGGAAGCCTAGGTTTGGCAAGCAGATTTGTAAGTGGCTATGCCTTTAATCCTGAACTTGAATCAGGACATGAGCTTCACGCATGGCTTCAGACCTACTTACCAGGCGCTGGATGGATTGGTTTAGACCCTAGTTTGGGGCTATTGACCAATCAATTGTATGTTCCTTTGGCCTATCATCCAGATCCAAGCAAGACCTTGCCCGTCCAAGGGAGCTATGCCGGTGGCGCAAAATCTAAACTGGAAACTGACGTAATTATCTCCCAAATAGTATCTTAATCTGCGTAAACACCATTACTAGGTTTTTCAAATAGCGAAGCATCGAATTCGTCGGGTAGCAATAAGACATCTCCAAAACTCAAATTGTAGCGTATTGCTTTTGTAGAATCGTTTTCATAGACATATCCGGTAAGAATTCTAGGAAAAAAAACTCCATTATTATCCCGATAGTCCTCGTATTTCAGGGCATTAAAACTGGGAGCAGTATCTCCAAAATAAGTCACTGTATATAATAAGTATTCCAGTTGATTTGTCTCTGGGTTGATCAGGAGAAAATATTGATCTTCTGGACTGTCACCCACATTGGAGTCAAATTTTGCTCGAAAAGTAGGGTAAGTTTTGCCATTCAACAGTTTGTCTTCTACTTTTTCTACCGTCACTCCTGGATCGGTCAGGACAAAGGGGATCGAGAAAAAGTAAAAATATAGGTTATGATAAAACTTTATCGATTTGCCTGAATAAGCTTCACGATTTGGACTGATCCATGTTTGCTCCCCATCAAAGCCCATCTCAAAAAATCCTGATGAGATTCTCACTTTTCTACTTTTTAGATTAATAAAATGACTTTCCTGAGTGAGATTAATCTCGTGGACAAGCGCATAGCTAAAGGCCTTAGCATTTAGCCATTTGCTCCAGTCTCCATGTGCATCCAGTACTTTTTTGAATTCAGGGGAAATTTCTTTCGCAGTTACCGAAGAGCTTTCAGTTTGCGGAGAGTCACATGAAAAAGCGAACGCGGCAAGGCAAAGCAGTAAGATTGATCTATAAAGGATGGACATAGTTTAGAGTTATTTAAGGCCAAGTTACAAAACAATAGATTTTTGGAGCATTTATTCACATTGGTCTTTAGGACAATCGCTCTGTAAATTCACTTAATCATATTCAGTCTAAAGAAAAATAAAATTTAGAATTAGTCTAAATAATAAAATTCTGTCTTTACTTTTGTGAGGTCATAAAGTCAAATACACAAAACTTATTGTTATGGGATCTAGCCAATCTTCAATCTGGAAAATCACCCGAAAACTTTTTAATAAAATTCACCTTTATGCAGGTTTGACCTGTGGACTGATTGTCATTGCAGTCTGTTTTAGTGGGACTCTCTATGTCTACAATACAGAGATTCGAGAGTTTTTTGATGCCGAACTTTATTTTGTGGAGCAATCCGGTCAACGGATCGGAGCTGAAGAGTTAAAGAGGATTTTGGAAATAAGGGAAGAATCAGAGGTGACTGGACTTAACTGGAATGCCGAAGCTGATCGAAGTGTACAGTTTACTTTGAAAAAAGAAGGTGATGAAGGACGAGGAAATACATTTTATGTAAATCCATATTCAGGAGAACTCTTGGGAAACAGTTCGGATAAAACCGCTACTATCGAATTCATGGGCTATATGTTCAGTCTGCATCGCTGGCTACTTTTAGATCGGATAGAGAATCCAATACTGGAAAGTATTGGGAATCGTGATTTGGGGAGGTTCATCAACGGTGTTTCGACTATGCTATTTCTCCTCGGAGTAGCTACAGGGATTGTGATTTGGATTCCCAACAAAGTGAAAAATTGGAAGCAAGGGTTGAAAATCAAATGGTCAGGAAATTGGAAGCGAGTAAATCATGACGTTCACAATACGCTCGCATTTTATTCGCTGACCCTTCTATTTCTAATGGCAGCAACGGGACCATTTTGGTCTTTTAACTGGTATCGAGAAGGCTATCAGAAGACCTTTGACACGTATCAAACTGAAGCTCAAAAAGAGGCAGAGAAGAATCTTCCCAAACCTACTTTTGAGCTCAATCAATCGATCACTTTAGACGATATTTTGGATAAAACCAATCAAATCCTAAATTTTGATGGACCAGTTCGAATCTCACTCGCTACTTCTTCAGTAGAGACGATATCAGTCCGAAAGTATCATTCAGGATTTTTTGCGGGTACAGGCTCGGATGATTTGACTCTTTCTCCAGAAAATCTGGAAGTGCTGGAATCAAAACTCTTCGCAGACTTGCCTTTGCGTCAGCAGATCGGAAGATCAGTTAAAGCACTACACACCGGAGAGATTTTTGGTCAATTCTCGAAGTTTCTTTGGTTTTTAGCTTGCGCAGTGGCTACCTCACTTCCAGTATCAGGGACCTTGATTTGGTGGAATAAGCGTAAGAAAAAGACTACGAAGCGACAGCCAAAACAAGAGCAGGAAACTGAGATGGCTTGAGATCAACTTTCAAACTTATTAAAGCATAGGTTTAAAAGCCTCTTTTTTCCCAACTTTCAAGAGTCTATCTTGACTTCGCAAACTCAACTCTAATGAAGAAGTCGATCTCTTTAATCCTGCTTTTATTTTCGTTTTTGTCTCTCCAAGCTCAGCAGAAATCCTGGATGCTTGGACCTTTTCTTAGACCTGAGACCGCTAGCCCAATTATTACTCCGCAGTCTTCCACAAGCTTCATTGATCCAATGACTGGTAGAACTGTCGCTTGGGAATCCATGGCTACATTTAATCCTGCCGCAATCGCTAAAGACGGGAAAGTATATGTCCTCTATCGGGCCGAAGAGAAACTTGGAGAAAAGGAAATTGGGGGGCACACTTCAAGAATTGGGCTGGCGATATCAGCTGACGGTTTTTCTTTTGAGCGAGAGGCAGAACCGATTTTTTATCCGAAAGATGATTCTCAAAAGGAATTTGAATGGACAGGTGGCACGGAGGATCCTCGAATCGTTGAAACCAAAGAAGGATTGTATGTCCTTACTTATACCCAATGGAATCGAGATGTGCCAAGACTTGCAGTGGCCACTTCCAAAGATCTTCGAAACTGGGAAAAGCATGGGCCGATTTTTAAAGATTGGAAGGATGGTAAATACCATAATACAGAATCAAAATCTGGGGCAATCGTCACCGAGCTGAAAGAAGGAAAGTTGACAGCGGCTAAAATAGATGGAAAATATTGGATGTATTATGGAGTGCCTCACATTTGGCTCGCTAATTCAGAAGACTTGATCCATTGGCAGCCGGTAGAAAATCATGAGGGGAATCGAGTGCCTGTTTTGAGTCCTAGACCAGGATTTTTTGATTCTTGGTTGGTGGAGGCTGGACCACCACCAGTTTTGACCAAAGATGGAATAGTCGTGCTTTATAATGCCGGAAATTCTCAACAAGTCGGCGTTAAAAACCTAGGAAACCGAGTCTATACAGGTGGTCAGGCCCTTTTTTCGGCATCAGAACCTTGGAAGCTTTTAGATCGGGTAGAAGTCCCTTTTATCCAGCCCACTTTACCTTTTGAAAAGTCAGGCCAATATCCAGAAGGAACAACGTTTTTGGAGGGCTTGGTATTTTTTAAGGGGGATTGGTTGCTTTATTATGGAACAGCTGATAGTATGGTCGGTGTAGTGTCTGCGAGTTTAGGTAAATGATTTTAAGAGAATCTTAAGAATTCATTAACCTATTTTGAAAATCAGTAGTTGCAATTTTGCTTGCTTAACATGAAAAAGAAAGAACTGACCATAATTGTCCCGATTTATAATGAAGTAGATGGGATTGATATGTTGGAAAGTGAGTTCATGCCTTATTTCGAGAAATCCTCCATGAATCCTCAAGTGCTTCTCGTAGATGACGGCTCTACAGATGGTAGTTTGGATAAGATCAAAAAGCTTTGCGAAACAAATAAGAGGTTTCATTTCATTTCTTTTGATCATAATAGAGGATTAAGCGCGGCTATTTTAGCTGGTTTCAACTATGCGAAAACTGACTGGTTAGGCTATATTGACGCAGACCTTCAGACCAAACCTATAGATTTTCTCAAATTCGAAGACTACTTAAATTCTTTCGATTTGGTTCTTGGGGCTCGAATGGGTAGAAAAGATTCTTCAGTAAAAAAGCTTACCTCACGATTTGCAAATTGGTTTCGGGATTCGCTGCTTCATGATGGTGTAAAAGACTCTGGTTGTCCGCTCAAAATCATCAGGAGAGAATACGCACTTGCTTTGCCGTATTTTTCTGGAGTCCATCGATTCATTCCTGCTTTGATCCTGATGCAAG
>JAFMBQ010000349.1 GCA_017858365.1 Algoriphagus sp.
TTCTTTGTCATCTATTTGTAAAATTAGCAGACACACTTAACTGAACACTCTCGATGAGTTACCCCAAGATCAAAACAGCAGTATTACAATGAAGTTTTTTGTGAAAGATTATATTCAGCCTAATCCATTTTTATTCAAACCTTATTCAGGGTTACCTATTGATTATGCTATAGGCTTTGTTTTTTTTCACTACATAAGTCCTGCTGTAGATTTAGAATCCCCACCTCCACAGTTTTCTTGATTCTATTTTAATTAATTCCATTAGCTCTCATAGGATGTATTTCCCATAAGTGCTAGGTGTAATATGCCTTGTGTCCCCAGCTAGATTGGGAGATAAGAGCATGCATTTTTTATTTAAAGAATCAAAAATACATTTTATGAAATCAGGTATTACGATAACGTCACACAGTTGGATGATTATTCGAAATGCGAGATTCCATGTGGCCAAATAGAAAAATTATAAACAAATGAAAAAATACTTCAGGACGCTGATTCTCCTATTCTGGGGATTGGTTCTGTCCTTTATATGCATGGCACAAACTCCGACGGACGGATTGATGATGCCTAAGGGTGATATCTGCTTTTTGCTCAATTACGAGTATGGGCAATTTGATCACTATTGGGAGGGCGAAACTCTTAGAAAAAATGGAACGATAGCGCAGGTGCAGCGTAGGACCACTATGGTAATGGCAGCCTATGGAATCACCAATCGATTGGATGTCTACGCAGGTTTGCCATTTGTAAGTACAAATTCCACGACCCCAAACGGAGGTAAATTTGCCGGGGCTTCAGGAATCCAGGATTTGACACTTGGGTTAAAGTATGAGGCCTTAAGGCGTAAAGGTGAAAATGGTGAGTTGACTGCGTTTGGCTCAGTGGTATTTTCTACTCCAGTCTCAAACTATTTGTCAGATTATCAGCCATACAGCCTTGGTATTGGAGCTCCCCAGATTGCTTGGAGAGGCTTGATCGAGTTTGAGTGGAAAAACGGTTTCTATTTAAGAGGAAATGGAGGATACATCTGGAAAGGTTACACGCAGGCTGAACGGGAATACTATTACAATGAGGGAAGCTATTTCACCTCCTGGATGGATGTTCCCAGTGCCTGGACTTATGAAGCCGTTTTAGGTAAATGGTTTATGGAAAAATCTTTAAGAATAGAATTGAATTATAACGCCTCCCATTCTACTTCTGGGGATGATATCCGTGCCTACAATGCACCCCAACCTACCAATAGGGTAAATATGGATCGTATAGGTGCGTTTGCTCAATATTTCTTCAGGAATCCAAAAGGGTTGGGATTGGTAGCATCATACAGTCGTGTCATTAATGGTAGAAATGCTCCAGAAATGACTACGGTCAGTGCAGGCATTACTTATCAGTTTGGCTTGTTTCACCCAAAAAATTAAAACCATGAAAATACTTCAACTAACTATATTGACACTTATTGCAGCAGTTACAATGACCAGCTGTACCATGGATTTGGAGACAAACTTGGAATACGAGAGCTATGAATTTTCGGGGATTGATCAGGATGCTGGTAGCTGGAAACCCATTTTGATTCCGTCTGGCAGCGATATCTCTGTTGATGAACCTACAGCAGAGAATTCCCAGGAGTTTTTAGCAGAAGTGGAAACTGTGAAATCAAAAATAAAATCCATGTCAAATGATGAAAGGAAAAATGTGGATTACTGGACAAACAATGCTGTGCTTCGATGGAATGAAGTGGCGCTTGGCTTGATAGCAAAATATAATTTGATCCCTGGGCCAAATGTTGATGAATCCTATTCACTTCCTGACCCAGCAAATCCTGCTGGGCCCCCAGTATTTCCGTTCGCCCATCCACCGTATGCAAGTAGGGCTTTGGCCTATCTTTCAGTGGCACAATATGATGGTTTGATCTCAGCTTGGCACTACAAATTTGAATTTAATCGGCCTGCCCCTTATCAGGTTGATGCGGAGATTCCCCATGCTTATTTTTCCAATAATTTGCCTTCCTATCCTTCCGAAGGAGCAGTATTGGCGACCGTTTCCAGAAAAATCCTAACAGCTATGTTTCCGCTGGAAGCTGATTATTTGCAAAGGTTAGAAAAGGAACATTTGGAAAGCTTGATTTTGGCTGGAGAAAATGTGCCGAGCGACTTAATCGCTGGGAAGAAAATCGGTGAGGAAATAGCTGGAATTGCACTGGCAAGAGCCTCGACTGACGGAATGAAAAATGCTCAAGCGCCTAAGGCAGTTTCCGATTCCTTACGCAAAGCTGCATTTGACCGGTTCGGATGGCAATGGGAAAATCTCGAAAGCCCAGTTCGTCCAGTTGGATTAATGCCTTTTTTTGGAAAAGTGAAAATGTGGAGCGTTCCCAATGTTGAAGCTACAAGACCGGGTATTCCTCCAGCTCCAGGTTCGGAAGCATTCCAGAAGGATGTAAGAATCCTAAAGGACTATGCAGATAATGTAACTCAGGAACGTAGGAGAATTGCTAATTTTTGGCAGGATGGTTTGGGTACCTATACTCCTCCAGGTCATTGGAATGACATAGCCGGAGAGTTTATCCTCAAATACAAGCTTAACTCTATCCGGACTGCCCGGGCCTTTGCTTATATGAATATGGCGATCATGGATGGCGGGATTAGTTGCTGGGATGCCAAATACTACTATTACTATCCTAGACCTATCCAGATGATCAAGGATTTTGAGACCATTGCAGGGACTCCAAATTTCCCTGCTTATACCTCTGGACATTCTGTTTTCTCTTCCGCTGCTGCGGAGGTTTTAACATATTTATTTCCTCAAGAAGGAAGTAAGTTTCAAAAGTGGGCTGAAGAGGCTGCTATCTCACGTGTTTACGGAGGGATTCATTGGACCTTTGACGCTAAAGAGGGAACTAAGCAAGGTAAAAATGTGGCTAAGTACTCGATTGATCGGGCCATGATTGACGGAGCAGATCGCTGATTCAAAGAAGTCAGAGAACCTTAAGGGGTTCTTTGACTTCTTTTTTTAAGCTTTTTGTAGCCAAAACCATCAAAGAAATCGCTAACACAAAGAGCAAAGCCGCAATAAGCGAAAGAACATAAACTCCATCTTGAAAGTTTTTCCAAGCAAAGAGGCCCAGAGAAGCCAAGGTGACCGTGAACATGAAAAACATGGGAATCGTGACAAACAAAGCATTTACTTTTTTCTTGATCAACCAGACTGCAATAGTTAATAATGCTAAAGCAGCAAGTAGTTGATTTGCAGATCCAAAGATTGGCCAAAGCGTGGTGAACTCTCCTGAAAGCAGCAGTAAAATCGAAAAAATCACTACGATTCCGGTGGAGACAAATCTGTTTTTTGCAAGGAACTGAGCCGCTGGCTGGGGAACGTCCTCAAAATATTCTTGAAGTGTAAATCGAGCGAGGCGGGTACAGGTGTCAAGTGTGGTCAAAGCAAAAGCTGAAACGGTTAAGGCTACAAAGCCTACAGCGAAATTTTCAGACACTCCTAACGTAGCTATCATTCCTCCTAAACCTGTTGAAAAAAGGGAGACTGGTCCCTCTCCTACAAGTCGAGCAGTATATTCTCCCTTGGTCAAAACTACTACTGCTCCTACGGAAATGATAGCTAAAAATGATTCAATTAGCATCCCTCCGAAACCAACTAATTTGGCATCACTTTCTTTATCAAGTTGCTTAGAAGTAGTTCCCGAGGCCACCAAAGAATGAAATCCACTAATGGCTCCGCAGGCGATCGTTACAAACAAAACTGGAAATATATATCCTAGGTTTTCATTGGATACCGTGATCTCATTAGACATTTGAATTTCTGGGTTGGAGACAAATACCCCGAGAACTGCGGCGATTATCAGGCCGTAAAGCAAGAAACTGTTTAAATAGTCTCTGGGCTGAAGCAGCATACTTACTGGGGTCACAGAAGCGATAAAAGCATAACCCAAAAGTGCTAAAATCCAGATCTTATAGTCGAGCTCAAAAGGAAACTGCATCCCGAGATAGACAAAGAAATACATCAAGATTACACCGACGATACTAAGAATAATGAATGATACTTTTTTACTTCCTACCAATCTATTCATGATCCCGAATCCGATAGCAAGGAGGATGAACAAAATGGAAGCAGATGCTACTCCAGGATTACTGACAAAGGTTTTGGCGATAATGTCTGAAAATACACCGATCACTAGGATTAGTGTAGAAAAGCTAAAAACAATAAATAGTTGCTTGCCGCGGAGTCCGATCTGATTTCGGATGATTACTCCTATAGATTTACCATCTGTTTTCATGGAAGCAGCCATACTCCCTAAGTCATGAACCGCTCCAAAAAATATCCCCCCAACCAAAATCCAAATCACCGCAGGAATCCATCCAAAAGTAACTGCGATAATTGGACCTACAATTGGACCAGCACCAGCAATCGAAGCAAAATGATGACCCAAAACCACTATTGGTTTGCTTGGCTCATAGTCTATTCCATCTCGGTGGGTATGGGATGGAGCGGGTTTATCATCATTCAGCCCCAATTTTTTGTAGACAAAATTTCCATAAAATCGGTAAGCTAGGAGCAGGATGATTCCGGATATCAATAGAAGTAATGCTAAGCTCATGGTCTAAATTTGGGGCAATGGATGAGAATTGAAAATTAATTTCGTGGACAGTTTCGCTGGAAGATAATCAAATCTTCCAGCTGAATTTTTTTTTAATGACAGATTTCTGGAGGAAAATTAAGTTCAACCCTCTTATTTCAAGCTTTTTGAGCACCAAACAAATATTTCGGTCAGCTTCAATCCCATGCTCTAGAACTATGCTACCTTTGTGAGATCAATGAAAATTAAAGAGTTCAATTATTCCGCAAATTACTGCGAAGAAAATATCTGGCATCTATGCCAAAACCAAGAATTAAAGGGCTTT
>JAFMBQ010000350.1 GCA_017858365.1 Algoriphagus sp.
AGTCGAAAAAAAATAGGTGCTTACTCCCAGAAATTGACACCGTAATTCAAATAATACGGATTCGATTTTTTACCTTAAAAGACTGACAACCAAACAGCATATGAACCTTCTTGCAATTTTCTCCTGGTTTTTTTTATTTATTCAATCTCCAACACCAGTTTTTGAGGAGCAGCTCATAGACTCCAACGTGGCTATTGGCTACGGCGTAGTCACAGGAGATGTGGATGGGGATGGAAAACTCCATCTGATCTTAGCGGACAAAAAACAATTCGTCTGGTATCGCAATGGAGACTGGAAGCGCTTTGTCCTCGTAGAAAATCTAACTGAGCGGGATAATGTCTGCATTGCAGCTCGGGATATTGATGGGGATGGCAAAGTCGAAATTGCTGTTGGTGCCCAATAGAATCCCGGTGAGACCATTGACGAAAATGAATCTGGATCCGTTCATTATTTGATCCGACCATCCGACCCAACCCAACTTTGGACTGCAGTCAAATTACCCCATGAACCCACTGTCCATCGCATGTACTGGGTGAAAACAGGAAAATCGAATTATCAACTGGTCGTACTTCCACTTCATGGCCGAGGAAATAAAGGAGGAGAAGGAGCCGGAGTAAAAGTAATAGGATACGAAAAACCAAAAGATCCAAAAATGGCATGGAAGACGCATTTGATTGATGAGAGCATGCATTTGACTCATAATATGGCCATGATGCCTTTGGGAAATCAGGCAGCAGAAACGGTTTTCATTGCTGGAAAAGAAGGAGTAAAATCATTTATTTTCGGTGACAATAAATGGAAACGTGCACAGGAACCTAGTCCAATTCAGGGACAAAGCTTAGGTGAGCTTAGCCTTGCGAAAACCACCGGAGCAGCTTCAATCCAAGCCGCAATCGAACCCATGCATGGGAATCAGGTGACTGTCTATCTTGGCCCTTCGGGGCAACTAAATCCGGAAAATCTAAAACGAACCGTAATCGATGAAAGCCTAAAAGAAGGTCATGGGATTGTTACAGGAGATTTTCTCGGAACGGGGACTATCCAAATCGTAGCTGGCTGGCGAATGCCTAATGCCGATGGGAAAATTGGAATCAAACTCTACGAACCTATTGATGCAGCCTACACCAGTTTTAGAGAATACTGGATTGATGAAAATGGAATGGCGATGGAAAGTCTAACTGCAGCAGATTTAAATGGGGATGGAAAACTGGACCTCATCGCCGCAGGTCGAGCCACGAATAACTTGAAGATCTATTGGAATCGAAGGTAGTATTCCGTTAAGATTCTTACCGCTGTTCCTTCCACTAAATTCAGGAATGAATGCTGGGCTTTGATTTTTTTCCTTGCTTTTCTGCCTCAGGTGTGGTCTTTTTTGCCTAGGCAAATCCAAAAAATAGCTGTTCCATTTAGCTACAGGATTAATAACTCAATCTTCCTTCATACAAACCATTTTCAAATTGTTAAACCAATTTTAACAATTGACTTGGTTTGTTACGAATACATTATGCTTTTATGGGATGTTAATTTTTAACATTCACCCGCTTTGACGGAGACTATTTTTGAATCATCAGTTCACTAAAATAAAGAATGATGAGCATTAATTTTACCCCAACATATTGGAAGAAGGTGCCTTATATGACACTGTTTCTTCTGCTTTTTTCTTGGCAAGCTTTCGGGCAAGCTACCAATGCATCCATTAACGGAGCCGTTAATGATGATCTTGGCGATCCTTTAGTCGGTGCTACAGTTTTGGTAGAAAATCTTTCTACAGGATTTAAAACCTACGCTATTACTTCAGAAAATGGATCATTCAATTTTCAGCAATTGCCTTTGGGAAAGCCTTACACTATTACTGTAAGCTTTATTGGTTTTTCCACACAAAGTCGAAAGGGCTATGAACTGAATCAAGGAGACAGAATCAATCTAGATTTCCAACTCGACATGGGTTCTACCGAATTATCCGAAGTGGTTATTTCGGGTAATAATCTGGAAAATGAAATCGAAAAACTCGGAGGGGTTACGTCCATTAATTCTAACCAAATTAAAAATCTTCCGACAGAGGGTCGGAATTTCACCAACCTTACAGCCCTCTCTCCACTTCAAGGAGGAGGAAATAATAACCTTGCCGGGCAGAGGTCTACCGGTACAAATATTACTGTGGATGGTGTAAATGCCCGAAACCAATTGACTAATGGGGAAATAGGCAGAGGTCCCTATACCGTTTCGATTGAGGCTATCCGCGAATTTGAAGTAGTCACCAACTCCTATGATGTAACACAAGGAAGACAAGCTGGTGGAGCTTTGAATGCAGTAACTAAAGCGGGAACAAACGAATTTTCAGGTTCAGCATTTATCTATCAGAGAAATAATAACCTCTCCAGTCAGTATGATATCCGCGGAAATGATCGGGAGCAGGATTTTTATAATTCACAGTGGGGTTTCAGTCTTGGCGGTCCAATACTCAAAAATAAAGCACATTTCTTTTTCACTTTTGATCGGCAGGATGCCGGAGAACCAGTTACTATCACGGATATCAATACCGCAGATGATGAGCGAAGATTAGGCGTCACCAGTGATACGCTCCAAAAAGCGCTCGATATTGTAAGAAGACTATACGGTGTCTCCGATCAACAACAAGTAGGGGAATTTGCCAGAAAGACCGTCGCTAATACAATTTTCGCAAGAATTGACTGGCAGTTAAATGACCGCAACAAACTGACCATCAGAAATAATTATACAGACTGGACTAATCCACTCAGTGTAAACGACAATTCGAATATCAATATCGCTGAGGTCTACGGGGATTTTGAGTCGAGAGAAAACTCTTTATTAGTTTCGCTTCGGTCTGCGGTCAATTCCAATACTACCAACGAGCTTAAAGTGCAATACCAGCATGCGGAGCGGGCATTTTCCCCAAATTCTCAATTACCAGTCACTAATATCCCAAGAGGGATTGTGAGAATAACCTCTCCTTTCCCTACCGATCCGAATCCAAATGCAACCCAAACCCGGACTTTCCAATTTGGGGGACAGAGATATATTCCGGAAACCAATTTGGAAAATCAACTGCATTTGGTCAATACCACCTACATGAATAAAGGAAAGTACCAGTTGACTTTTGGAACAGACAATATGCTTACCTATCTAGAGACGCTGCTTTCAAATGAGCAAAATGGGAGGTTTTTCTTTGACAACCTTCAGGATCTGGAAAATATGAATCCGAGTCGATATGCAAGAGAAGTTCCTTTGAGAGGATTACCTATTGTGAAGCAAACAGTATTGGACTTATCAGCTTTCGCCCAGATAGAATTCGAACCTTTCAGAAATGTTCAGACAGTATTCGGCTTGCGTTACGATGTGACGGCATTTATGAACGCAGCAGCTTTCAATCCTAAATTGGACGAGGAGCTGGGAATTAATTCTTCCAGTAAGCCTGCTGACTGGAATAATTTCCAGCCAAGAATGCAAATGACCTGGAATATCGGAGGAAAGAATAAAGATATCCTGAAGTTTGGAGCAGGTCTGTTCTCTGCACAGCCCCACTACTATGCACAGGTCAACAATATTCAAAACTCAGGGGTGATGCTCGCAGCTGTGGATGTGACTGGTGACCAAGTCCCTTTTCCGGATTTCATAGGCTATAGAAACGATCCTTCAACTGTGCCGGGAGTACCGGAAGGGGCTCAGACTATCTCCACAATCAATGTGGTAGCCAATGATTTTCAGGTACCAAGCACTTTTAAAATCAACTTAAATTACAACAAGTACCTCAATGACAGAATCCGTGTAGGTTTGAATTTACTCTATACACGAACCTTCAACAATTATGTGTACTTGGAAAGAAATTTGGTTGATCAGCCTAACTTCAGATTATCTAATGAAGCGAATCGTGGCGTATTTGTCCCAGCCTCTTCCATCTCCAATCGCGGCCAGACGAATTGGTTGGAATCAAGAAAAAGTGAAAACCTCGGTAGAGTGCTGGAATTAAATTCAGATGGATTTTCTTCTCAATATGCGTTAGTATTTGACTTAGGAACCCGAATCGGAAAAGATGGTTATTTAAATGCCAGCTACACCTTTAACCAGGCCAAGGATAATTCTTCCTACAACTGCTGCGTCGCAAATACTTCCACTTTTCTACCTGTAGTGGATGATTCAAGAGCATTAAATAACGGATATTCGGATTACCACTTCAAGAATAAAGTAGTAATCAATGCGGCTAGTCCAACCTGGAAAGGCTTTACATTCGGAGCTTCTTTAATAGGAATTGGAGGTACTCGCTATAGCTTCTTGGTGACTAATGGAAGTTTGCAGGGAGATTTTCCTCTAAACAATGCCTTGGCTTTCGTCTTTGACCCCAATGATCCTAGTACACCGGAAAACATCAGGAATGGAATTAATGGAATTCTTGAAGACCCAAAAACTTCCGAAAGCACCAAAAAATACCTGAGAGAATCATTCGGTAAAATTGCTGAGCGAAATGGCGGAGAAAATCCTTTCGCAGCCACTCTGGATCTTCGAGTACTTAAGCAAATTAAAACGTTCAAGGGACAGCGATTCGAACTTTCCGCAGATGTATTTAATTTCGCTAATCTTTTAAACAAAGATTGGGGTATAAACAATAATCTTAGTCGATCTAGAAACCTACTTCGAATTCAAGGTTTTGATCAAAATACTCAAAATTATATTTACAATGTAGAAAGTGGCGTAGGAACCCAACCTATCAACGGCACTCCTTGGAGGGTTCAGTTGGGACTTCGTTACGCTTTTTAACTAAAAATCATGAAAAAAATACTTAGTAATTTAATGCTTGGGGTACTAATACTCCCGGCATTTCAAATCGCATGTACCAGTAAAACTGCATCCCTAGAAGCACAAACTTCTGAAGTT
>JAFMBQ010000351.1 GCA_017858365.1 Algoriphagus sp.
ACTAGACGGATTTAGGTTAGATCATGGTTTTCAAGTCCTTTTGACAGCCTATCCAGAGGCAAAACATTACTTAGATTATCAGGCTTTAAATTTGAAATACTTCGAACCTGGCGCAGTGATCTTTGATGAACAGGAGTCATTTCTAATTACCGATCCGCTAAGAAATCCACTTAAAATAGTGGGAATGGCCTTTTCCAAAGTGGGTTCATTTTTGGACAAGGTCAAAATGTTTAGTCTGACCCAAAGTCTAAAGAAAAAAACTATTGAGGAGATCTTTGCCTCAGATTCCAAGCCAACGCTTCAATACTTGAAAAGCTACGGGTTTTCTGACCAGATTATTTCATACTTTTTTAAGCCTTTTTTTCGCGGAATCTTTTTAGAACCACATTTGAATACTTCCTCAAGAATGTTTGAGTTTGTCTTCAAGATGTTCTCCATGGGAAATGCGGCAGTACCAGCAAAAGGGATGGGGGAAATCCCGAAAATGTTAAGGCAGCAATTGAGTCGTACTCAAATCTATTTTGATAATAAAGTCAAAACTGTTCATCAAGGACATATCGAATTGGAGAATGGGGAATCCTTAATTGCAGATCGAATTATAATTGCTACCCAGCCTGATCAGGTGATGGAGCAACTTCAAGGTCAATTTGCAAAGCCTAAATTTGTGACCAATTGTTACTTCACCACTCAAAAATCCTTTATGGCAAGACCAATGATCGGATTAATTCCCGGAGAAGGGAGATTGGTTAATAATATTGTTTTTATGGATGATGTCTCAGATGACTATGCTCCAAAGGAACGCTCGTTATTATCTGTTACAATTTTAGAACACTCACTTTCTGAAAAGGAACTAATAAAAGCTATTCAAGCTGAACTGGAACGAGTTTCGGGAATTAAAGGAGAGTATTTCAAGTACTTGAAGACTTATGAGATTCCGTATGCATTGCCTTCATTAGATGATCTGAAATACACAGTCTCTTTTACCGAAACCAAGATTACAGATCACGTTTTTTTAGCGGGTGACTATCTTCTTAATGGATCGATCAATGCCGCTATGACCTCTGGAAGACTTGCAGCCGAAGCTGTAATTCATAGTTATGCGCCAACGCATTGATTAAAACATCGCACCGAGCTTATTTTTTTTCTGGAAAAATCGAGGTTTTCTGTCAATTTTTAGATCCAAATTCAATTAATCTATCTTCTTCAGGAAAGAGGATAGATTTCTTAACGTTCTAGTAACGAAATGATTATTTTTTAGGTTTCTGATTTTTTAGTATTTTGGGGTTAGTATTTTTTTACCCATTTCTAGATTTATGAAAATTAAGTTTTGGTTTGTCTATTTGGCTTTATGCTATAGCATGATCCATTCACGAGTATTGGCTAATCAATTAGCTCCCGAGTCTACCACGCCTAGGAGGATCCTACTGTCAATGGATACTTTGTTTAAACCTGCTTTAAATTCAGAGGGATTTTTGGTAATTAAATCATCGGAATTAGAAATACTTAAAAATCAAATTCAGGCTCAATTCAATTTCCTAGAAGCTGAAGTCAATCGGACAAGTAAGTTTAAAGTAGATTCGATTCAACAAGCTCCTACTGCTCTTGCAGAAAATAACGTTGAGGGGATAAGTCTTGTCCAAAACCATAAGGAAGGCTTTGATCAACTTTATTTCGTCCTGATCGGTTTATTTTTGATCACCTGCTCTATCCTTATATTCGTTTATTATAGAAATTTGAAAAAAGTAAAGGAATCTCAAATTCGTTTGGAGGAGCTTGAAAATGAATTTTCCACTTACAAATCAACCATGGTTGATCGAGAGCGAAAGTTAATGCGCAAACTGATCGACGCTCGAAATCCTGAAGAATAAATCTATTTCAAAGGCATGTCTCCAGCTACATATTGGAGACTATCCAAGTAGAATCTGAGTAATTGGGGGTTATCAAAACTCTGTGCATTGTGTGAAGGAGAGATATACATCACTCTACCTTTCTCTTCAGATCTGATCCAAGAGACGTAAGTCTTCCCCTCATTCAACTCTTGACCTTTTCTTTGACCTTCGATTTCGGCATTGTTGAAATAAAGTAAAGGCGTGAAATCAAGATTTGCGTAGGCATTTTTATAGAAATAGGGTTCGTCTACATGACTGAAACCTTCTGCCGGAAATGCCTGAACTAGGGGATGAGATGAATCAGCTAAGCGAACTTGGAATTTTTGCTGCTTGGGATGGTAGTCAAAACTTCCCCCAACTAATCGACTGAATTCTGCAGAGTTATTTTGAGTGGTAATCGCACCATGGATCAAAAGTAATCCACCACCATTTTTGACATAAGAACTGATATTCCCTTCCAACTCTAAAGCTTTTGCCATCAAGGTAGCAGAATCTGTATCTGAGGTTTCACGGAGTTTGTCCCAAAATAGATTTCGATGATCGCCCTTAGAACAAGTGTTATTCAAAACGACAGCATCGAACTGAGCCAGATTTTCCGCCTCAAACCAGGCGATGTCCTTACTTCCGGTTACTTCAAAAACTTCAGCTTTCTCAGAAATTATTTTGAGCATCTCTTCAGTATGTGGAATCACCCAGTGATTGAACCCCGTATGGAGTGAAAAGACAAGGATTTTTTTCTTTTTTTGAAATTCAAAAGAGGTTTCTTCCGGTGCCAAGGCCCTTATTTTCCCTTTCCATTCTTCATTTAATGTGACTTCATCTAAGCCTTGGCCGAAGGCCAATCCAGAAAAAGAAAAGAAAACGATTGCGTAGATAATGATTGACTTCATAGGTATTGATTGTTGATTGGTCGGTGATCTTTTTAGATTTTCAATATCTTTAAAGAATACACTCAATAACCTGAATTTTCCATGTTTACCAAAACATATTTTGTACTAAGCGTATTTTTCCTTCTAATTTCTACGGAATCGTTCGCGCAATCAGTCAGTTTATCCCAAAATGAGAATGGAGTTGACTTCAAGCTAGGCGATCAAGTGGTCTTGACTTACCAGACCGCTACCGCAAAAGTCCCAGATGGTATCAAAAAAGAATACGAAAAATCAGGATTTATTCATCCCATTACTTCTCCTTCAGGTCAATTGCTCAGTCGGATTCAGCCTCCGGATCATTATCATCACTATGGAATATGGGGTCCTTGGACTCGAGCAACAATAGGAGGTAGAGAAGTGGATTTCTGGAATTTGGCAGATGGAAAGGGAAGAGTGGATTTCGGAGAGATTCTCTCGATGAAAGAGGCTGGAGGGGCTGCAGAGCTAAATGTTCGGCAGAATCACCTCGATCTCACTGCGCCTGAAAGTGAGCGATTAGCGATCAAAGAAGACCTTCGCATCAAAGTGAAGCCTGGGGATAAAGGACGATACAGTGTCGACTATACCACTACTATTCAAACTCCATTGGAAGGCGGAATCCTTTTGGATGATTACCGCTATGGCGGAGGGATCGGTTTTCGGGCCACAGAAGTTTGGGGAGATGAAAATAGCACGATACTCACCTCAGAGGGACATGATCGAAAAACTGCGGATGGCACCGAAGCAAAATGGATCATCGTTCAAGGAGTTTCGAAAGCTAAGGAAGGAAAAAGTGGGATTCTCTTTTTGAGCCACAACACAAACAAAGTTCATCCTGAGCCACTACGTGTCTGGCCTGTAGGTCAATACGAAGGAAAAGGAAATGTATTTATTGAGTTTTGCCCTATACGCCATGAATCTTGGGCGCTTTTAAAAGATGAAAATTACACCTTAAAATACCGAATGATTGTCTACGATGGAATGCTTAGCGCTGCAGAAGCTGAAGCCTATTGGAAAGCATTTGTGAAGTAAGGAACAGAAGAGCCAAGAGATTAAGGAAACGAATCAAGTATCAAGATCCAAGAGATTAGATAGAATTGTTAATAGCCAAAAACTTTGAATCAAAGTGAAATGAAACATCCTACTTTCTTAGAATTCAATCCGTTTGATACCGAAACTTAAATAAATATACGGTCACAACCGACAACAGATAACCCACAACCGACAACTGAAAAGACCATGAAAAGAAGAAATTTTATCAAAAATACGGCGCTTGCAAGTGCGGCCATCGGATTCCCTACGATTGTGCCTGCATCTGTTTTTGGCAAAAATGCCCCAAGCAATAAGATCAATATTGGACAAATAGGTTGTGGAAGAATCGCTAGAGATCATGATATGCCTGGTGTTTGGCAGCATGATATTGCTCGAATCGTTGCAGTTTCTGATCTGGACTCGAACAGAATGGCTGATGGTAAAAAACATGTGGAGAGCTACTATACCAAAAAGATGGGCTCACCCTATCTGGATGTGAAGCAATATGCGGACTACCATGATATGCTTGCGGATAAGGATATCGATGCCGTAGTGATCAGTACGCCGGATCATTGGCACTCACAGCCTGCGATGGAAGCAGCCTTGGCAGGAAAGCATGTCTATGTGCAAAAACCCACTTCCTTGACCATCCGAGAAGGAAGACAACTGGTAGAAGTGGTGAATAAAACTGGAGTTGTACTTCAATTAGGGACACAGCAAAGATCTAGCGAGCAGTTTAGAAAAGCCGCAGAATTGGTCAGGAATGGGAGAATTGGAAAGATTCATACTGTTCGAATTGGACTTCCGGGTGATCCTTCCGGCCCAGATGCTCCGACCATGGCAATCCCAAAAAGTTTGAATTATGACATGTGGTTAGGTTCGACGCCTGAAGTTCCTTACACCCAAATCGGAGTTCACCCACAGGTCGGTTACGATCGACCGGGTTGGTTGAGACTGGAGCAATATGGTGCAGGGATGATTACAGGTTGGGGTCAGCATCATTTTG